>JBKQLO010000144.1:0-11784 GCA_052147055.1 Terriglobales bacterium | reverse complement strand
CGCCGGCACCGGTAATTGTCAGGCTGGTATTGATCGTAAGCGTGCTGGCCAGGGTAATGGTGCCTGTGACGCTGAAATTGATAGTGTCGCCGGAGACGGCGTTGGCTATCGCATCCCGCAACGAGCCTGCTCCACTGTCGGCCAGGCTCGTCACAGTGTATGTTGTCGCAGAAGCGGGGATGACGCTGAGAGCTGCCAGCATAACGGCCATCGCCGTGATCCCCATCAGAAACTGCGGCGCAAAACGTCTCGTGATTCGTTGGTAGCCGCTGCACAGCATCATTGCGAGAGTCACCAAACTCGGGTGAACGCGGAGGACCTTTGCCGAGCGACGGATCACGCGGAGCCCAGTGGCCATCGACCTTCCGGCAAGGGCACGACGGACGAATGCGATTGCAGACATAGTTTCAGATGCTGCCGCATTTTGGGGCCGGGGCAAAGATTACGGGGGACCAGCGGCGAATGGAGTGCAGTCCACGCTATTCAACGTCAGACACGACGACGAATCGAATTCCGGCATTAGACTTGCCGAAATAGCGATGAATCGTCGCTGTCAGACAATCGTACGACGCCAGACCTGGCATCTATCGGCCCGGCGAACCCCACAAAAAAAGCACGGACCGAAGTCCGTGCTCCACTCCAACCTCGTTGCCACTAGGCGAAGACCGCACAAACTAGAGCTTCGGTGTCAGCAGGAATCCGCGTTGCTCTCCATTTAGCATGCCCGATCCTACAATTTGGCCCCAGTTGTTGATTCCGGTTGCCGAGTTAAGCACCCAACCTGACGTACCAGGGATTAGAGTGTTTAGATCTTGCATTCCGCTGCGCTGGGTCCAGATGAAAGGACGGCCAGTCACTTCGAAAGGCGAATCTTCCGAGCAGTCGCACGACGTATTTAAATACAGGGTATTCCCCGAAGACCCGATGACCTGTCCGAAGAAATTTATCTTCGATGCGACGCTAGATACATCCCCCGGGAGAGTTCCCAAATCACGTATTACTCCACTTGGCGTCCACAGTACCGCATGCACAGGGGAGGAATCCAAGGAGAATGGTATAGGGTCAGTGGTAGACCAGCCGACAACTTGTCCTAGGTCGTTAACCCCACCCGCCGAGCTGCCATAGTCCGCCACATCCGCTCCACCACCTAGCGTTCCGAGATCAGTAACAACGCCCTTCTTCCATGATGTCGCATGCCCGATACCCCAAGTGTCGGGTTGGGGATAGTAGCTATTTTGGCCGACTATCTGGCCGGTATTGCTAATTCCGTTGACGAAGGTGGGTGGCCAACTACCCCCGAATGCAGTCATGCCGTCAGCACTTGTCCAAAGGAAAGCCCACTGATAAAAGCTGGAGTAAACTGTGGTGTATCCAACTACCTGACCGAGACCATTGATACCCGTGGCATAGAACTTAACATCACACCCGTAGAGATCTTGCCAGCCAGGGTAGATGGCGAGAGTACCCAGGCCTTGCATGCCGTTGACCCGTCTCCAAACAAAGGGCTGAGTGAGATCGCTGCATTCTTGATTCGGGACACCAGGTTCGTGGGAGATCACCGTGCCGAGTCCATTAGCAGTACCGGCAACTGCACCAAAATCGTTGATTGCGGCAGCGTTGCTGAAAGTGCCACCTGCCAGTGTCCCTAGGTCCAGGTTGCCCCACTGGGTCCATAGAAGGGCCTGCCCGTTAAGATTTCCCACAACTTGGCCCCAATTGTTAATGGCAGTCGGGGCCAGCGGTCCTAGATCCGTTACCTTGTAAACTTGCGCCACGCTAAGCGGTGAGATCAAACAAAACAGGAATAGCCATAAAGCGAAAGTGCGTCTGGATTGCATTAGTACTCTCCTCCTGGGAGCAAAGAGCTCTCTGGTGGAACTTTTTTCAGGGTCCTGGGAAACTCAGCCTTCTGTGCCGGACGTAGCGCTACGGGGATGGACAGCTCACGCTGCGCTCAGGGCAGCAAGGATAACACAGTCAACAAGTTCGATTGCAGTGACCGGCATCACCAAGTATTGTGAAAAAAGCGATGGGGCGTCTCCGGTGACGGTGCGGCTGATCTCGTCGCCTTGGTTGAAAGTCAAGCGTCTCCAAGAATGCCCCGCATTTGCGTTTACAGCCCCCGCTGGCAACACCCAGCAACGTGTCAACATCCTCTTTCATAGGATGAGTGTAAATTAGGCTCCGACCTTGAGCGGCGTTACTGGGTTAGCAGCGCCATCTGGCGTCCCGCCAGAAGAAACGCACCCACGCCATAGTCATACGTCGTGGTGGCTGAAGTTGGCCCCGGACAGTTACACGCGGGTGATGGCTGCACGTAACCCAGCAAGCCTGAAGGTTGAATCGCCGTGTTCGCGAAGAAGTTCCAGGCCTTCTCGACTACCGGCAAATATGTGTTCTGATCCAGGATGCCGTTGTTCAGGCCCCACGCAAGTCCATAGAGAAAGAAGGACGTGCCACTGCTCTCGGGCCCGGCGTAGTCGGTTCCGCCAAGATCCGAATTCCAGTAACCGCCGGGCTGCTGGCGCGCGGCCAGAGCCTGCGCCATCGTAGTAAAGGTGCTGAGGTATTCAGCATAGTGCGGATCCGACTTCGGAAGTACGGAGAGTACTTTCGCATGGGCCGCAAAAACCCAACCGTCGCCGCGCGACCAGAAGGTGCTCGTGTTCACGTACGTGCTATCCCTCCACCAGAGCCCGGTTGTCGAGTCATAGAGCCCCAGCGAGTACTTTGCGTAACTGTAAAGTGTGTACATCTTGGTGAAATAGTTGGTGTTGTTGTAAATGGAACCGAGTTCGGCGAAGTTGGGCATGGACATGTTGATCGCGTCGACCCACGTCCACTCGTTGTCGACGGTACTGTTGACCATTCCATTGATGCTTTCCGTAATGCCGGACAGATCTGATGAGGTATTACTCAGTTGGTATAAACGAATGTAGACCTGCCCAGCTGCTTGGTAATCGGGCCAGGTGGTCGTATTTCCGCCAAGCAGGCTGTAGTTGTTTTGGCTTGCCCATGACTGTGCAAAGCTTAGGTAATTCGCTTGTCCGGTGGCATCGTAGGCGGCCAGATCACCGGCGAAGTAAGTCGCTTGATCCCAGTCGCTGTTCCCCGGTGTTTCGCCGGGGAACACGATGGAATTGTTGTTAGGAATCCAAAAATTGTTCACATTTTCAATCGCCCCCAGGACCTGCGCTTGAGATGGCAACTGAAGGGGATCCGAAACGTAAGCGTAAGCGTTGTTCAACCACTGCCCTGCAACCAACGAGTAAAGGGTCACGTAGACCGTGGTGCCATTTGCCGGCAGACTGTACACCGTCGTGGTCAGCACGTTGCCTAGGTTCCCCGATTGATAATACTGGTTGCCGCCCGCAACATTTCCGATGTCCAGCCAGTACGCGGTCGCACTCGGGTCCGAGCTCCACGTGAAGATTGCTGTGTTCCCGGTCAGCGTTGACCCCGGGACCGGCGTCTGCATGGCCGCCAAGGCGCCGGTCGCATTGAACGCCGTGTAGGTGTATGCGTTGCTGAGCCACTGCCCTCCAACTAGCGAGTACAGGGTCGCGTAGATGGTGCTGCCATTGGTGGGCAGTCCCGTCACGGTGGTGATCAGCACGTTGCCCAGGTTCCGGGACTGATGGTACTGGTTGCCGCCCGCAACATTTCCGATGTCCAGCCAGTACGCGGTCGCACTCGGGTCCGAGCTCCACGTGAAGATTGCTGTGTTCCCGGTCAGCGTTGACCCCGGGACCGGCGTCTGCATGACGGCCAAGGCGCCGGTCGCATTGAACGCCGCGTAGGTGTATGCGCTGCTGAGCCACTGCCCACTCACCAACGAGTACAGAGTCACATAAACCGTGCTGCCATTGGTGGGCAGTCCGTTGACCGTCGTGCTCAGCACGTTGCCCAGGTTCCCCGATTGCTCGTACTGGTTGCCGCCGGCTGCGTTGCCTACGTCTAGCCAGTAGGCGGTCGCACCCGTCCCCGCACTCCACTGGAAAGGTACGCTGCTCCCACTTAGAGTCGAGCCTGAAGCTGGCGTCGTGATCACGCCTTTGCCGAGGGCGCTGTTGAAGGCAGTGTAAGTGTACGCATTGTTCACCCAAGAACCGATGATCAGCGAGTACATGGTCACGTAGATCGTGCTGCCATTGGTGGGCAAGTCGTTTACCGTGGCCGATAGCGTGCTCATGCTGAGGCTCCCCGACTGGTAATACTGGTTGCCACCCGCCACCGACCCCACATCGATCCAGTAGGCCGTGGCTACGTCACTGGCCGTCCACTGGAACGTTGCTGAAGCGCCGGTCAAAGCGGAATTCGGAACCGGGCTGGTCACCGTCGCCAGAGATTGCGCGAAGGCTGCATTCAAACAAACGATCAGGAGACCGACGACAATGCTGATAGAGCGGGTCGGCATACCTTCTTTTTGGCTTCAAGAACGGCAGAATTCTACACCGGCTTCGCCTGCTCACGACGATTTTTTCTTGCTATTTCAAGAAGTAGTCCGCCAATTGTGTCGCGAGCTCCGATATTCAAGGAGAAGCGCAAGCGGGAGATCCCCGCAGGGGCAAGAGTACCGATGTGGGGCACAACGACGGAGTAGTCCGTAGTAGGGATTAAGGTCGTGTAAATCGCTGGACCGAAGGGGCTGCGGTAGCCCGCTAAGGACAAGTGGTCAACCCCCACAGGAGGATCCACGCCCTCGAACCATCTTTCAGTCTATTGATATCGGCAGGGCAACCCGATCAGATTAGTTAGCTTCTTCGGTTACCCCTTCCGAGGCGCACGACGCCAGGCCTATCTGTCAGCCCGGCAAACCCCACAAAAAAAGGCACGGATCGAAGTCCGTGCCCCACTCTAGACCTCTTTGCCACGAGGCAACATTCTCCTACACTTAGCCGCTCCTCTTAATCCGTAGCATAGGTGTAGCTGACAGGAGTGTTGCTCTGCCACGCCCCTCCAATCAACGTCCACAGGGTTACCGTGACGCTGCTCGGATCAAAACAAGAAGTTTGTGGAGGCACCGGTGTGCAGCCGGGACCATTCGCCGCCGCCGTCGGCAGAGGACTCGCCGTGGCATGCGTCGTATTCGCCAAGAGCTGCCCGGATTGATAATAGAAGTTCTCGGCCCCCGGTTTCCCGACGTCCAGCCAGTACCCCGTAACTTGGGTTGAGCAGCCTGGGGCTGAGGTTGCCGTCCAGGTGAAGTACTGCGTGGCCCCGCCCGTGCCGTTGGTGCCAGCACCGGTCGAGGGAAGAGTTGAACCCGCTGTCGGCGTAGCTATGGCGCCCAGGCAACTGCTTCCGCCATAGAAGTAGTAGGGGTTGTTGAGCCACACACCATTCACCAGCGAGTACAGTGTCACGTAGACCTCGCTGCCGTTGATCGGCAGATTGTTGACCGTGACCGAAGTCGTACTCGTCGGAAGTTTTCCCGACTGATAGTAGCTGTTGCCGCCTTTAGAGTTGCCGACATCGATCCAGTAGTTGCTGGCGGTGTCCGTGCCCCCCTGCCAGATGAACGTCACGCTGCTGCCTGGCAGAGTTGAGCCGTTCGGAGTTGGATCCTTGAGCGTCGCGATCGCTCCCCCCGTAGCCCCAAACGCGGTGTAGCTGTAATCGATGTGTTGCCAGGTTCCGCTGAGCATGTAGTACCAGCGCGCCCAGACCGGGCTGCCGTCTTCGGGCAGAGAGTCCACAGTTTGCGACAACGTCGAAATGGGCAGGCTACCGGATTGGTAATACTCGTTCCCTCCCGGTTCCTTACCTACATCCAGCCAATAAGCGGTAGCGCCCGGATAGCCATACCACTGGACGGTAGCGCTATAACCCGTCAGTGTGGACCCCGGAGTTGGGCTGTAGATTCCCGGCGGCCCAGACGGGAGCCACGCGCTCGAATTCACCAAGTTCGTCGCGTTGACGCTGCCGAGTCCCGTCGCCAAGTCATAGCCAGGCGCTGCTCCATATGCGGGCTGGTATGTTGATGCGGCTGTTCCAAAGCTGGTGTTCGCTACGGCGATTGCGCCAGTGCCTCCGCCGCCAGTCAGCGTGATCGGAGTCTCCGGCTGGTAGCCCGTGCCACCGACCGTCAGGGTGATGCCGCTGACGTAGTTCGGCCCTTCGCCCAAGGTGGTGTTCGTGATGTAGACGTAGAAGGCGTTAAGCAGCGTCGCCGTGCCGAAGCTCACCGTGAAGTTGCCCGCTGCGCCTGCCGTCGTCGCGGTAATGGTGACTGTGCTGCTCGAAACCGTTGCCGTTGCAACTGGGTTCGTAGGGCTGTTGATCGCGGTCGCCAGGTTCGATGCGATGGTTGTCGTGCTCGACCCAGTCAGCGTGTAGGTATCCGGCCCCACAATGATCTGGTCTCCCACTGCGTCGGCGCTCTCGACCGCAACGGTCCATTTGGCAGTGGTAGTGCCGGAGTTGACCGCTGCCGCGCAAGTAGCCTGAGTGCCGCCCGCCCAAAGGGTGGTACCGGTCGGCGACAAGTAGGGCGAGACGTTAGTCGGCCCCGCGATGGTGCACGTAGGCGCGGTGGTGTAACCGCTGCCTCCGTTGATGACGGTGGCAGCAGTGATAACGTCAGTGCTGTCGACGCCGCGGGTGCCGCTTGGCTTGTAGCAATGGGCTTCTTCCGTGGTGCCGTTATCCTCGCACGCCAGATCGATGTCGCCCTGGGTTACGTCGTTGAAAACGCATCCGCTGCCCGGGCCGCCGCTGCCGCTGGAGTTGCAGGAGCTGCCGAGGAAGCTGCCGCCAGCCGCGCCGTACTCGTTTTGCGCGATCTGGTAGTAGATGGGATTGGGGTTGCCCCAGCTCTCGCCGGTCTTTTGATTCACCAACGCTTGAATGGCCGCCATGGTGGGAGAGGCAACCGAGGTTCCGCCAAACCCCGACCAAGTGCTCGGGGCACCGCTGCAGGACGCCGACCCATCCGCGCTATAGTTGGGGTCGGACCAGCAAACTATTTCGTAGTGCCCCCAAATCCCGTTGGCGGCAAACATCGAAATGTCGGGAATATCGCGCACGCCATCGGAGGGCTGCCCGTATACAGCTTTACCCCCCGTCAGCGACGTCCCCGACTGCCAAGAGGGTTTAGCCCACCCCTGGCACTGTGGGTCGGATATGCCGTACTCGCCCTGATCTGTGCCCCCGGCTCCCGTAGCGCAATTGCTCGCGCCTCCGCTGCCGGCCGCAGCAATCAGGTAGCCACTGATGGTGTCGAAAGGGCTTGTGTTGCAGGTGCCACTGCTCCCATAAGTTGTAAAGCTGGAGTGAGCTACCTCGGAGATCAGAACGTTGGCGCAGGAATCGTCCCAGGGCATTTCCGGAATATAACTCAAGGCAGAGCCATAGGATCCAGAGTTCGTCGCACTCCAGTAGGTGCTCAAGGGGGCTCCCCCTTCCTTAGAGTTATAGGCGTCCTCGAAATCGGTTCCCCCCACTGCTACGTTGTAGGGCGTGTCAGTCCATCCGCTTACGCCCAGGTTGGCAACGTCATACTCGGAACCTATCGAGAAGTCGCTAGAGCAACTGGACGGGCCTTCATCGCCCGAGGCGCCGAAAACCGAGACGCCCTCACTGGCCGCCTGCTGATAGGTGTCGTAGAAGGCCGCGTTGCCCCCGTTACCGTTAAAGGCTTCGCACACGCCATAGCTGACGCTTACGATGGCTGGCGGCGTTCCGCTTTCGTTAATCAGGTTTTGCAGGGCGATCAGGCCGCCGAAGGTGACCGTGCCCGACGCGCACGAGATCAGCTCGATGGCGGCGCTGGGCGCGACCGCGCTGGCTACTTCCACGTCGATGGCCGCTTCGCCGTCGTCCTCCGTGGTGCCGGAATCGGTGCAGCCTCCGGGATGCACCTGGGTGTAAGTCCCTTCAGGGAAGGCACTGGCCAAGCCGAAGGTCGAGCGGTAAGTGTTCCAGTCGCCGGCGCCGTTATAGGTGTCGGAGTCCTCGACCAGGACGATCGTCTGGCCCTGCCCCGAAATACCGGCGGTGTAGAGCGGATTCAAGTTGTAGATTGTCTGCGTGTCCTGCGGCGTCATCGCGTAACAGGTACCGAGTTCAGTTGGGCGGTCCGTGGAAGAGGCGCACCCGGCAAGGGTATACTGCGTCGCCGGCTTGTACATGGGGTGGGGCTTGAAGTCGTTCAAGGAGAAAATCCCCTTCACCACTGGCGCCAGCGCCGCCGGAATCTGCGGATCGCTAATGTTGGAGATATGCGGCGCGCCGTTGACGTCAAGGTTGTGGATCTCAGTGTGGAAGGCCTCCCGGATCTGGCCCGCCGTACCCGAAAAGTCGATCAGGATCCGGCTGGGGTAGACCCTGTTGACGCGAAAGCTATGCGAATTGAGCCAGTTGGTGATGGTGTCGATATCTTCCGACGCCACTCCAAACCTCTGTCCAAATTCATCGGCACTAAGCCAATGATGGAAATTTGGCGAGGTCCTATCGTTGAGTTCGTCGATCAGCTTGTCAAGCTCCTGTTCCTGCTCAGGAGAGCGCTGGAGCAGGAGGAAAATGTGCTCGATGTCGAAGCCGTCCGAGACCGCGCCGCGATCGTTCCTGGAGTTCGCCTCCGGGCGCGTGTTGCGCTGGAGCGTGACCAACTGGGCCTCATAGATCGGCTGAGTAATGTGATCGGGAACGGAAGCAGCGGTGCTCGTTGGCTGGACAGAGGCTTTTTGCGCGAAGGCGGGCAAAGTCAGGGCTGTTACAAACAGAAGAGCCAGCAAAGGCAGGGCGCTCGAATGAAGTGGTGAATTAGAGTGTTGCAATTAAGCGATTCCTCCTCACTCTCACTTCTAATTCAGTAGTTTTGAGAGCTGTGCGAAGGGAGGCGTTAGTTAATTACAAACGACGTTAAGACATGCTGTCAAGTGAAAATCAGGGGCATGGCTGAATTTGACAAACTCGGCCACTAGCGAAATGCGGAGAAAACATAGTTGCGCGTTCGTCTTGCCGAGATTTTCTCGTCATGGCCCCATCACTCTGGGACGTATTCATCCGACAAATGGTCCAATAAGTGGAGATTGAAATGAACGGGCAGGGTGCTACGCTGGAATTCGAGGACGACAAGATGGAAACAAACTTGGGAAGTGCAGACAACCCTGCCGGCGGTCTTTTTTGCAAGCGGCGGATGATCCTTCTATTGTGCGCTGCCCTTCTATTTGGTTGGCCGACCCAAGTACGGTCTCAAATGCTCGGGGCGGGCACACGGAGTGCCGCGAATTTTTCTGGTTCCTCCATCGTCGAACAGATCAAGGCTGCGATTCGCGACTGTGCCTCCGGGCCCTGCGAAGTGTATATACCTGCGGGAACCTATAACTCCAGCCCCATTTCAAGTTGGAAAGACCGAGACGTGACTGGAACCAGTGTGGGCGTCGCGATTCCGTCCAACGTGGAGATCAGAGGCGCGGGCAGGGGCCACACGATCATCCGCGTGACGCGCTCTGCCACCGATCCCCCGGCCACGCTGTTTGCCAATGCGAGCCAGTCGAACGGGAACATTCGCCTCAGGGACATGAGCATAAGCTGGACCGATTCCAGCCCGAAGTTCGATTGGGTCTCGATTTTCATCTGCCATGGGTGTGATCGGCTTGAACTCGACCACCTCAGCCTGGAAGGCAACCCCAACAAGCTGGTCAACCTGCTGGATAGCACGGGGTCCAGCGTGCATGACAACGTGTTCTTGCTGCGCTCGACCAGCTACGGTCATGGTGACAACGCACTGTCGGTGAGCCGTTTCAACCCGGAGGCATCCGTCGGCCCCGTCGCTGGCGTGGTGCGCGACAATCAGTTCACTCAGACCGGGGACTACCGCACATTCTCAATGTTAATTGTGGCTCAATCGGGGTTGTACGTTCATTCCAATGTTTTTGAGGCGCATCTTCCGCCCCCGGGCAACGCCACTGGCATTGAATCCGGTCAGGACAATTTGGCGCGCCTGCCGGAAAACGTAAAGATCAGTGGCAACGTGTTTCACGGCGCCAGCATTGCCCATGGAGGCCTCAACAACTCAGAGATCAGTGACAATTTTCTTGATCACGGAGACATTTACATCGCGTTGCAATCCGGAACGACCGCTTCCCTGTCCGGACTGTCCATCTCCGGCAATGAAGTACACTTCGGAGGCATCGGCATTGTGGGGCTGGAACATACCTCCACCGGCAAATGCGTGGTCACACGCAATCGCGTGTTTGATGGCAGCATCGGCACCGGAAACTCCTTGCTCGTCCAGGACATTGAAGTGAGCTACAACTCAGTACGATACTCCTCGAATATGCCCGGCATCGACTGCAATGCGTGTTCTTTGATCAGAGGCAATGTCGTCCGCGAGATCGGCCAGAATGCGCCGAGCGACCTTCACGCCGGGTATTTGATCGGAGGCACGGTCCAGGACGTCAGAGACAATGTTTACCTCGACGAGCAGCACGAGTACGATGCCGGGACGATCTGCAGCGTGGCGAATCCGTCATCGATGGTGTGCTTGTCGTCCGGGAACAGCCACTGGGTCTGGTTGCGCGGGGGCGAGTGGGGCTTTGGCTGGACCAACCGCACGCTATTTACCGACCGGGGCCATTTCCTGATCCACGCATTTGTCAGCAGTTCTCTTCTGGAGTTGGAGGAGGACGCGCCTGTCTTGGGGACAGGAACCCACTATCATCTGTTTCGCACTACCTTCAACGCCTTTGAGTTGAACAGTGCGGTGATCGAAAGGTTTGCCAACAATCTGGCGATTGCCACGGGCGGGTTTCGTCACGCGGCGCTACAGGAGAATGGGACGGTTCGCATCCACAGTCTTTCCGAAAACGTATTCCATCCTTATAGTTGTTTCGGAAAATGCGCGGTTGATTACCGATCGACCGTGAATATGCCCGAGTAACCCGCCTGTGAAACCAAGGCGCCACTGGCGATGTCCGTGGACCTGTACCGCTAACGCTCATTCTGCGGAACTGGCAACCACTTCCTCCGCCTCCAAATCCCGATTGTTCGCAGGAGCCACCGCGAAGCAAGGTTGGTGCAACATCTCCTGGTAAACCTGAAGTATGGCTTCCGCCATCTTTGTCGAAGTGAAATGCTCCGCGACGCGCATGCGGCCAGCCTCGCCCATCTCTTCCCGAAGTTGAGAATTGCTGATTAAGTGCTGTATGCTCTGCGCTAACGCCGCCGCATTCCCAGGGGGAACTACATACCCAGTCTTCCCGTGCTGGTTTACCCACGACACTCCCGTCGGCAGGTTGGTCGAGATCACCGGCTTGCGGCACGCCATGGCCTCGAGTTGCACCACTCCGAACATCTCAGCGTTCGTGATGGATGGAAGCACCACCACATCGCAAGCGTGGTAATAAGCAACCAAGTCCTGCTCTGACACTCTTCCCAGAAACTCGACCCGGTCGGTGAGTTTCTTCTCTTGGGCCAGGGTCCTGAGCGAACCGTCGAGAGGGCCCGTTCCGATGATCCAGAGACGTGCCCTAATACCTTCAAGCGCGCGTATCAAGAACTCCACTCCCTTGTAAGAGACCAGTCGCCCAACACAAAGCACGGATGGCAAGGCATCCCGAAGTTCATTGACCTTCTTATGGCCGGTCTCATCCAGCTCAAAGCGGGATGTCTGAATGCCATAAGGTACAACGCGGCACTTTTCCCGGTATTTGGAAACAAACCTGGAAATTTCAATGTGTCTGGGCGTTGGCACGACGATGCAACTCGCGCGCCGGTAAAAAGCGTCCAGGAATGGCCCATACAATCTGAGCAAGTTGCGCTGCCGCACCACGTCGC
>JBKQLO010000143.1:0-6472 GCA_052147055.1 Terriglobales bacterium | reverse complement strand
ACCTCGATGGCGGTGCCGGCGACTTCTCCATCGCCCATGGCGGCGTGGCCGTCGCCGATGTAGAACAATCCTCCCTTGACATTCACCGGAAAGTACACGGTGTTGCCGACGCTGGCTTCGGGCGAGTCCATGTTGCCGCCAAATTCCGCGGGGACCACTGAACTGCGCGCCTCACCATTGGCGGGCGCGACTCCGATGCAGCCGAAGAAAGGATGCATGGGAATCTTCACCGAGAAATCAGAATCGAGCGCCTTGAAGGTGGCCGTGTTTGCGGCGTGATCGATGTGATAGAACCAGACGCGCTCGGGAAGCGGCGTATGCAGCATGGGCGTGTAGTTGGTCTCGTTGATGGCGCCAAATCCGGGGGCGAACGCGCCCACCCCAGTGTCGCCATCGACCTGCAGATCAAGAATCTTGACGGCCAGCGTGTCTCCGGGCTCCGCACCCTCGACGAAAAATGGTCCGGCCAGTGGATTATCGCCCTTGGACATGCTGAGCGTGTCGCCGGGCTTCCGGAGCGCGTTCCCGAAGCAGTCGAGGGTGTTGGTATCGAGGATGTCGCCCGACTTCAGACGCGCCACCGGGTCGGCGGTGGCGAACAGATACTTCACGTTGTCGATGGTGGTGGTGTAGTGGACGACGTTACCCGTCTGCCCCTGAACCTTCTGCCCGTGAAACCCTGCCACCAGCATCACGCCCAACAACGCCCAAGCGCCGCTTTTCAGATGCATGCAGTTTGCCCCATTCCCGTTGGTTTGGCCTGCCTCAGAAATAGCACTGGTTTGGAAGGCAACAATTAGATACGGAAGGACGAGCGACTGTCAATGGCAGGCATCGGGTCGGCTCTGTCTTGCAGACGAGTGTTTAAGGCCAGTGGCGTCTAACCCAAGTGTTATATTTTTCGGGCGGGCCGGGGGCAAATCGGAAATGCCGGCCTAAAGCGCGGACAGGAGGATGGGCATGGGATTGATCACCTGGATTGTGGTTGGACTGATCGCAGGTTGGCTTGCTGGCCAGGTCATGAAGGGCGGTGGCTACGGCGTACTCGTGGACATCATTCTCGGAATCCTCGGCGGCGTTGTGGGCGGCTGGGTCTTCGGACTTTTGGGAATCTGGCCCGGAGGCGGCGTGATAGGTTCCATCGTTGTGGCATTTATTGGCGCGGTAATTTTGGTCGGCGTTACGCGCCTGCTGAAAAAAGCCTGACCAGGCAGAAAGTTAGTGAAGTCGATCGGAAGGGCTTCGGAATACCGCAGGTTTGTTCAATGGGCAGGCCATTGCGATTGTTAGCCGCGCGGCCCAACTCTTTCTGCCAGCTCACGAGACATTCCCAATGGCGAACGTCGGGTGCACTTCCGAGTATGCGGTTGGCTCCGCGGCTATGTGAGAATCGAACGAAATTGGTTTCCTTCCGATTTTCACATAAGGGGTGCCAACGTGTTGATCCTTCAAAAACAAATGCATGTATCGCGGATCGTACTGGCGGGGGCCCTCCTGGGTCTGGCGGGTTGCGGCTCGGGCTCGCAGCGAATGAGCTCCGGCAATTTTTCCGGAACCGCTGCCACCCAGAGTGCCCGCGCCACCGGCACGCTTGTCAGCGGTGCCGAAGTGGCCAGCGTAACGCTAAGCCCTGCCCAGTTGGTGGGCGGCGCTCCCACTAAAATCACGGTTAACCTGACTCAGCCTGCTCCCGACGGCGGCATCGCCGTGCAACTGCAAAGTTCTGACGCGAGCGTCATCGCAACTCCCGCGACCGTGAGAATTCCTTCCGGCCAGACCAGCACGACGGTCGCGGCTGCGATATCACCCGTCAAAGCCGCTACCACGGTTGCCATCAGCGCGCTTTACAGGGGGACCTCCGCGGGGACTTCGCTCAGCGTCACGCCCGAGACCACGTCTCCTTTTACGGTCGCGGTACATCCAGCCAGCGTCACGATCACCGCCGGGCAGTCCGGATCGGTCACGGTTAAAACCAAGGTGACGACAGGATACGATCATGCCCTAGAATTGACTGTCTCGAATGTGCCTGCGGGGGTTTCGGTGTTCCTTACTCCTACAGTGATTCCCGCTCCAGGAACCGGGACCTCCACGGCCGAGATCACCGTTCTTAGCAGCGCGGCCCCTGGAACCTACCCTATGGAGGTGACAGCCAGTCATGCCGGCACTTCCCGGAGCGCCAAATTGAAGCTGACGGTGGCCGCCGCCCCGCCACCCTCCTCAGGACCCGGGGCGACGTTCCAAGGATGTTGGCACAAGCAAAGCGGCGCCAGCTACCAGGGAGTTATGATTTCAGTTGCCAACCCGGGCACCTATCCGTTTGACGCCGTCCTGTATTCCGGAACGACTTGCAATCCCAACGATTGGGCTGATGAGATTGGTTTTGGAACTCCCATCGGTTTTGGCGGTTTCGACTGGATTTTCTGGTTTGACGCTTTCGCCAATCAGACTGACATGTCCGCAATTTGGTACGTGGGAAGTGACGCGTCGCAATGCGTGAATTACGCCGTTGCTCCCGATTGCAGCTGACGGGATGAGTCCGCCGCCGGCGCCAACACGCGGCGGTAGTCCCAGGGACCGTTGCCGGTCAAGGTCGAGACATCCCTTACATGAGATTTCTTAGACTGCTGCCGCCTGCCGCAGCTCTATCAGGCGCGCTGCAAGAAATTGACTAGCGGATGCCGCATCCGTAAGATGAAGCGACCCGAAAGCCGGGCAGCTCCCGAATGATCGGCCAGACCATCTCGCACTACCGCATCATCGAGAGGTTGGGCGGCGGCGGCATGGGTGTTGTCTACAAGGCCGAGGACACCTCGCTCGGCCGATTTGTGGCGCTCAAGTTCCTTCCCGAGGATGTCGCGCAAGATCCGCAGGCGCTGGAAAGATTCCGCCGCGAGGCTCGCGCTGCTTCCGCTTTGAACCATCCCAATATCTGCACCATCTACGAAATCGGCGAGCATGAAGGCAAGCGTTTCATTGCCATGGAGTTTCTGGACGGGCTGACGCTGAAGCACCGCATTGCGGGGCGGCCGCTGGAGATTGACACCGCTCTGGCCTTAGCCATTGAAATTGCCGATGCGCTCGATGCCGCCCACAGCGAAGGCATCGTTCATCGCGACATCAAGCCGGCCAATATCTTCGTCACCAAGCGGGGGCACGCCAAGATCCTCGATTTCGGGCTCGCCAAGCTGACGCCGGCGACAGGAAGGGCAGACGCCGCAGCCATTGAAGCAACCGCAGGCGTCAGCCTTGAATACCTCACCAGTCCGGGGACAGCCGTTGGCACCGTGGCGTACATGTCGCCAGAGCAGGCGAAGGGCAAAGAACTCGATGTGCGCACCGACCTGTTTTCCTTCGGCGCTGTGTTGTACGAAATGGTCACCGGCGCTGTGCCCTTTCGGGGTGACACATCGGCCACCATCTTTGACGCCATCCTGAATCGCGCGCCGGTACAGCCTCTTCGTCTTAATCCCGATGTGCCATCGAGGCTGGAGGAGATCATCAATAAGGCTCTCGAGAAGGACCGGGACCTGCGCTACCAGCACGCCTCGGAGATCCGCAGCGACTTGAAGCGGCTGCAGCGGGACAGCGGCTCCGGTCAGCGGATTGCCGCGCCGCCGCAGGAATCGACAGAAAGCCCGGCACCGCAGACTGCGTCGTCATCATCATCATGGTCGCCGCCGCCGGGCGGAACTGGCGCGGTTCCAGTTCAGGCCTCGTCTCCTCAAGTCACTGCCAGTGGTTCGAGCGTGAGCGCGGTGGCGCGACAGCACAAGTTTGGCCTTGTGGCCGTCATTGCGGTGGCTTTGCTCCTGCTCGCCGCGGGCGGCTTCGGAATCTACTCGCTCGTCACCCGCAGCGGTCCAACCCCGTTTCAGAATTTCACCATCACGCAGGTGACGAACACGGGCAAAGCGCAAGAGGCTGCGATATCTCCGGACGGCAAGTACGTTTTGAACGTGCAGAATGATAATGGCCTGCACAGCCTGTGGCTGCGCAACGTGCCGACCGGCAGCGACACGCAGATTGTCCCTCCAGCGGCAGCCGTCTACAGGTCTCTGGCCTTCTCGCCGGACGGGAATTACGTTTATTTTCGAAAAGCCGGAATCGGCACGCAGAGCGAGTGGGATCTTTACCGTACTCCGGTACTGGGCGGCACGCCGCAGAGCATTGTCCGGGACGTTGATAGAGGCGTTACATTCTCACCGGATGGCCGCCGCATGGCGTACGTTCGCGACAATGATCCTGATATCGGCAAGTATCGCTTACTAACGGCCAATCTCGACGGCAGCGAAGAAACCATCCTGCGCATCGCGCCCCTTACCACGGAGGATTCGATTGAATCCCTGAGCTGGTCACCGGATGGGAAGCGAATTGCCTACAGCGTTTACACCCTGGGCGATGCTCTCAGCACGATCAAGATGTTCGATGTTGCCAGCCAGCAAGTCCAGACTTTTGCTTCCTTTAAGAACGAATTGGCGGACAATCTCGCGTGGTTGCCAGGCGGGCAATGGCTTCTTGCCATGTACGAGGAAAAGGGGCCCAGTTATCTACGCTCGCAAATCGGCCTGGTTGGCCGCGCTGGCGGACAAGTCCAGCCCGTCACCCGGGATACAAACAGCTACTCGACGCTGACTCTTTCCGCGGACGGCAAGACTGCCGCCACCGTCCAGGAAAGAGTCACTCGCAGTCTAAATCTGCTTCCCGGCGCGGGGACGCAAACGAATGTTCCCGTCGAACCTATGGCGCAAGCACAGGACGTAGCGTCTGTCGCCTGGACAGCCGATGGAAAGCTGTTCATTTCCGACGGACAAAGTATCCGCAGGATCAACGCCGATGGAGGACAGCCAACCACCGTGCTCAACGATCCGAACTCCTGGATCGTGGACATGGCACGCTGCGGAGATCGCTACCTGGTTCTCGCCTGGGCTTTCCACGGGGGCACAAACCACACGGGGATCTGGCGAGCCAATGCCGACGGCTCCAACCCAACCCAACTCACCAAAGGAACTTTCGACTATCGTCCTGCGTGCTCTCCGGATGGGAAATCGGTTTACTACTATCGCGGGAGAGCGGAGCACCCGTTGATGAGAGTACGTCTGGAAGGTGGCGAACCGGAACCTGTTCCCTCGAGCGATGTTCCGGGCATGTACGGACTGGGGGCGGGCCTGGCCATTTCGCCGGATGGAAAGTGGCTGGCTTTCAACGCGGATATAAACACCCCCGACAACTCACAGGGAGCCGCGAGCAAGCTGGCATTGGTTAGCCTTGACGCAAATTCGCAATCCCCCCGCCTGATTCAGCCCGATCCTCGCCTCGCCATCGGCGGAGGCGGCTTCACCAACGCCCTGACCTTCACTCCCGACGGAAAATCGGTGGCGTACATTATTCGTGATCAGGGCGTGGATAACATTTTTGTACAGCCCCTTGATGGCTCGCCCGGACATCCGATCACGAACTTCACCTCGGAAAATATCGCCCAATTTCAGTGGTCGCCGGATGGGAAAACTCTGGCTGTGGCCCGCACCCATAACATTTCCGACGTGGTCCTGCTCCGGGAAAAATAGACGATGGAAATTGTTGCGGGTCGGATTTCCATCGTTTGATCACCTGGATCCCAGTGCCATTGTCGCCCAGATCACCACGACAGTGACGCAGCCGCATCACTCTCAGGGGTACTTCCCTGGATCGCGCTTTTTGGAGCCTCCAATGGCTTCGAAATAATAATTAACTGTCCTGCAACGGCCCGACGCCACTCGTCATCTAAACAAATCTCTCGTGGCAAAGTCGGGGGTCGGCTTGCCTACAGGGGATCATTCTTCCAATCATCGTGACCAGACCGGGAGCGCCGAATGCTTGCTGCAGAAGAAAGCGTCGTAGTTCCTCATGAGCTCATGAAGCGGATGTCCGATGCTCGCCAGCGAAGCGATGCACTTTTCAGCTTGGTGCGCACCGGCTCGCTCTATGAGCGGCCGATTCCGGAGCGTCACCGCATCATCTTCTATGTGGGACACCTCGAAGCATTTGACTGGAATCTGCTGAACGAACGCGCCTTCGGACTGAAGAGCGAACATCCCGAATATGATCGGCTGTTTGCCTTCGGCATCGATCCAGTTGGCGGCGGACTCCCAACCGATGCGCCCTCTGACTGGCCCTCCGTGGACGCGGTCCGCGATTATGTGGGCAGTGTCCGCAGCGCCTTCAACAAGCATCTTGAGAAGGTAATTCGCGAGCCACACTCCGCGACAGACAGCGGTTTTCCACTGTCCACTTTGCTTAACGTCGCGGTTGAGCATCGACTGATGCACGCCGAAACGCTGGCTTACATGCTGCAACAGTTGCCGCTCGATATGAAAGTACGGGAACGCGAATCATCGAATCTCGCGGGTCCGCCAGTCGCCCACGGGATGGTTTCCGTTCCTGCCGGTGTCGTGACACTGGGTCTCCCGCGGGGCGAAAGCTTTGGCTGGGACAA
>JBKQLO010000142.1:0-35633 GCA_052147055.1 Terriglobales bacterium | reverse complement strand
AGACGAAAAGATTCGCGAACTGTTGAAGCGAAATCTCAGGCCGATAAACGAAGAACTTGAACGCGACCTCTGGCCGCAGATGCTGCGCCGCCTCGAACAGCGCTCTGCCGCGGTGCCGTGGTTCGACTGGGCGCTGCTGGCGCTGGTGGTGCTGGGTCTGGTTCTGGTTCCGAACACGATTCCGCTGCTGCTCTATCACTTGTAGAGAAAGAGGCGCTTATGAATACTCATCCCTATTTGCGGGCGTATATGGCGGGCATTGTCGTTCCCACGCTGGTTTTGCTGCTGGCGCTCACTGGCTTCGTCATTGCGCGATTTGTTTACCAGGTCCCGATGCCGATCGAGCGCGTCATTGTATTTCCCATGGCGCTGGTTCCCAATCTGTTTGGGCTGTGGAACATGCTTTACCTTTGGCTGCGGCCGCACCGTCACCTGCCCATCGGTCTTCATGGAGCCTTGTTATCTTTTGTGCTGGCGCCCTGCGGATTTGCGCTGGCGAACGCGCTGGGCTTCGTGACCCTGGGAAGCAGAGGCATTCTATGTGTCGAACAATACATTATTCCTTATCAATACGTTGCCTTCGTCTTCGCCATCGGCTTGATCGTGTATTACCTGGCCTGGAAATATCTGGTGGGGTTCTTCAATCAGTTGCTGGGCATCGCCTGAATTCACAGAATTGCGGCTGCCCCATCCTTTCGCGCAGCTTGCGAAGCGTGGCATCTCGCTGTAACCGTGGGTTCCGGCCCGTTCCCTTGCCGCCTTCGGTATACTAGTAAGACATGCCGATCCTGAAGAACATCGCGGCCATCGCCAAGGGCATGAGCATCACCTTCATGGAGATGTTCCAGCCCACGCAGGTGGAGAATTATCCCGACGGGCCGGGACCGCTGAAAGGCGCCCAGTTCCAGGACCGCTTCCGCGGAGTGCACGTCCTCCAGCGCGACGAAAACGGCCTGGAAAAATGTGTAGCCTGTTTTTTGTGCGCGGCCGCCTGCCCCTCGAATTGCATTTATATCGAGGCCGCCGAAAACACCGCCGAGCACCGCGTAAGCGGCGCCGAACGCTACGCCCGCGTCTATTCTATCGACTACAACCGATGTATTTTTTGCGGATACTGCGTGGAGGCTTGCCCGACCGACGCCATCACGCACGGGCACGGTTTTGAAATTGCCAGCTTTAACGCCAGCGGCTTGGTCTATCGCAAAGAACAGATGCTGGCCGCCAAGCCAGCACATATGGGAGCGAACGCGGTATTCAATCAGGCTGAGGTGGCGAGCGGGGAGCTGAGAGCTCAATAGGACTTTTGATTTGACAAAGCGCCGGCCCCCCAGCGGGCCGGCGTTTGTGCATAGGTAGAAAATCTTAGCCCCGGATTTACGCGGATCGACACGGATTGAACCGATGAGTGATTTTCTACAAACCGTAAACGAGCGCGTCGTCATCTATGACGGCGCCATGGGCACGAGCGTCCAGGCCCGCAATCCCAGTGTGGACGATTTCTGGGGCAAGGAGGGATGCAACGAACTTCTGGTGCTGAGCCGGCCTGACATTATTAAGGACATTCACGCCAGCTTTTTCAGCGTGGGCTGCGATGTAGTGGAGACCGACACGTTTGGCGGGGCGCGGGTGGTGCTGGCCGAATATGATCTCCAGGATAAAGTTGCGGAGATCAATATTGCTGCGGCCAAGATCGCCAAGGAAGTTGCCCAGCAGTTCTCAAGCAAAGATAAGCCGCGTTTCGTGGCCGGGTCGATTGGGCCGACGACCAAGCTGCCTTCGCTGGGACACATCAAGTTTGACGACATGGTAGCGGGATATGTCGAACAGGCGAGCGCGCTGATCGAAGGTGGCGTGGATGTTCTGCTGGTCGAAACATCGCAGGATCTGTTGCAAGCTAAAGCCGCGCTGGTTGGGGTGTTCGAAGCTATGCAGAAAACCGGCAAGCGGCTGCCGGTCACGATTCAAGTCACACTCGAGGCCACCGGAACCATGCTGTTGGGAACCGAAATCGGTGCCGCGCTCACCGCGCTCGAGCCCTTCGACGTCAACATCATTGGCTTGAACTGCGCCACCGGGCCGGTGGAGATGAACGATGCCGTCCGCTTTCTGGGCGCGAACTCTACCAAGCATGTGTCCGTTCTGCCCAACGCCGGACTTCCGCAGAATGTGGGCGGACATGCGGTGTACAAGCTCAAGCCAGAAGAACTGGCGGAATACCATCTTCACTTTGTGCGCGATTATGGCGTGCGCATTGTGGGCGGATGTTGCGGAACCACGCCGGAACATTTGAAAGCCGTGGTGGATGCAGTCTCCGGCGTCGAACCCGCGAAGCGTGACATCAAGCCGACGGCTGCGGCGTCGAGCGCCTACACGTCAGTTCCACTTGATCTCGAACCCAAACCTCTCATCGTTGCCGAGGAGATGAACACCACCACGCGAGTGGAGCACTTCCGCAACCTGGTGCAGGGCAAGAAGTACGACGACATCCTGGCGCTGGCGAAGAAGCTGGTAAACGAAGGCTCGCACATGCTGGACCTGTGTTGTGCGATCGTTGGCGAAGATGAGAAAGGCTACATCACCGCAATCTTAGAAAAGGTCGCCACCCGCGTGCCCGCGCCGATTCTGGTCGACTCGACCGAAGCCGACGTGGTGGAAGAAGCATTGAAGCGCATTCCCGGCAAAGCCATCATCAACTCCATCAATCTTGAAGATGGCGAGAAGCGCACTTCAAAAGTTCTGCCCATGGCCAAGCGTTATGGCGCGGCAGTGATTGCGCTGACGATCGACGAAGACGGCATGGCGCTGACGGCGGACAAGAAGACCGCGATTGCCAAGCGCATCTACGAGCTGGCGACGAAGAAATATGGCATTCGTCCGGTGGACATTATTTTTGATGCGCTCACTCTGCCCATTTCGACCGGGCAGGAGGAATATCGCACGGCGGGGATGGAGACGCTGAACGCGATCCGGCAGATCAAGAAAGAGCTGCCGGATGTGAAGACGATTCTTGGCGTCAGCAACATTTCGTTTGGACTGGATGCCTATCCGCGGCGGGTGCTGAACTCGGTTTTCATGCACGAAGCGGTGGACAATGGCCTGGACATGGCCATTGTCAATTACACCAAAATCTATCCGTTATACAAGATCCCTCATGAAGAGGTTGAACTTGCCCGGAAGCTGATCCACCGCGACTATGCGGATGGCGATCCGCTACAGGCGTACATGCGGCACTTCGCTGGAACCAAAGGCAAGACGCAGGCAAGCACCACGGCACACGTCGAAACCCTTTCCGTTGACGACAAGTTGAAGTTTGCCATCATCAACGGTGAAAAAGCCGTGGGCGACGGGGTGCAGCGCAAGACCCTGGAACAGTTATTGGAAGATGCTTTGATCGAATACACGCCGCTGGAGCTGATCAACACCGTGTTGTTGGACGGAATGAGGACGGTGGGCGAGCTGTTCGGTGCGCGCAAGATGCAGTTGCCGTCGGTGCTCGATTCCGCCGGAGTGATGAAGCAGGCGGTCGCGTATCTTGAACCCAAGATGGAGAAAGTGGCCGGGTCGCAGAAGGGAACTATCGTCCTGGCCACGGTGAAGGGTGACGTCCACGACATTGGCAAGAACCTGGTGGACATTATTCTCACCAACAACGGCTTTCGTGTGGTGAACCTGGGCATCAAGCAACCGGGCGACATCATCATCAAATCGGCGCTTGAGCACAAGGCGGATGCCATCGGGCTGAGCGGGTTGCTGGTGAAGTCGACGCTGGAGATGAAGTATGTGATCCAGGACTTGCAGCGGCAGAACCTGGGAATCCCGGTGATTTGTGGTGGGGCGGCGCTGACGCGCAAGTATGTGGAAGACGATTTGCGGCGCGAGTATTCGAATGCGGTTTTCTACGCCGACGACGCTTTTGCTGGCCTGCATATCATGCAGGATATATCCGCGCCTAACGGAAATCGTGAAAGCCGCTTGCAGGAAGGCCGCACCGTCAAGGAATATGCCAAAGCGGTTGCGGTCGATGAAGAGAGCGGGCCGGCGTTCGCCGAGCGCAGCCCGGTGGTGAGCGATGCGCCGAATATTCCTGTGCCTCCGTTCTGGGGCGTGCGGGTGAAAAAAGACTGGGACCTGCGCGAAGTTTTCCAGTACATCAATGACACTGCGCTGTTCAAGAACCAGTGGCAGTTGAAGACTGCGTCGCAGGAAGATTACGTGCGGCTGGTGGAGCAGAAGTTTCGGCCGATCAAGAAGCAATTGGAAGAAGAAGTGATCGCTGCCGGATGGTTTGATCCCAAGGTGGTGTATGGATATTTTCCGGCGCAGAGCGATGGGAATGATGTGATTGTGTATGAACCGGAAGGCGCTAACCACAAAGGGCACCCTTCGACTGCGCTCAGGGCAGGCTCCGGTACACAAAGGAAAACCGAACTGCTTCGCTTTACTTTTCCGCGGCAGAGGGAGGGACGCCGGCTTTGCGTTTCTGATTTCTTTGCTCCGAAGAGTGCGGGAAAGATGGACGTGATCGGACTCTCGCTGGTGACCATCGGATCGAAGGCGTCGGTGGAAACGCAACGGCTGTTCGAAGGCGGGGAATACACCAAATATCTTTATCTACACGGCCTGAGCGTCGAGACCGCCGAGGCGCTGGCCGAGTACCTGCATAAGAAGATGCGCGAAGACCTGGGAATTGCCGGGGAGGATTCGCCGAACATTCGCGATCTGTTCCATCAGAAGTATCGCGGATCGCGCTATTCGTTTGGCTATCCGGCGTGCCCGAATCTGGAAGATCAGACCAAGTTGTTTACTTTGCTGAAGCCGGAAGAGAACGTCGGAGTGCGGCTCACGACTGGCTTTTTGCTGGAACCGGAGCAGAGTACGTCCGCGATTGTGGTGCATCACCCAGGGGCGAAGTATTTTGTGGTGTAGGGCGTCGGGTGCTGTCAGTCAGCAGGGTTGCTGTCCCCGCTAGATCGATCTTCCGACCGTAGTCCGGCTTGCGTTCGAGGTCAATTCCAGAGCCAACCAGCGGCGAATTGGCGAAAAAGTCAACCAACCCTGTTGGCTGTTTGGAATCGCTCCGGTCCACCTTTGTTTTTCTGGGCTTCCTCTTTCGCTTTCCCATAAATCTCCGGGCCGGGATCATTCGCCTATCTATGAAATCGGCGAACCGCAGCTTCACTTTAGCTGTTCACCGTTCACAGCCGCAGCAGCATCATCTCCTCATCCACGTAGCTGTCGCCGAGCTTGAGGGCGTGAACATCAAGGCCATAGGCTTCGAATCCCAGGGACGCATGAAGGCCTGCGGCTCCAGTTCAAGACCCTCCATGCGAAGCTGCCAAAACGACTGCGCGTCTTCTGCGCCCAGTTTTCGGATTTCAACTCTCTGTGACTCCGCCATTGGACTCCTGCGCCCCGACTGCAACTTGTGTCCAACCTAATGGTATGTCACTTTAATTACGATATCGCATGAAGTCTCTACGCGTACGTCTGCTCAGTGTCATATTGCTGCTGGCCGCCATGCTCTACGGTGGCGATTGGGTCTACCTTCGCTATCGGAGTTGGAAGCGCGGGGATGCATTCGGCAGCGTCACCGTCACCCCTGTGTACGTGATCCACGAAAAGAACGGAAAAACCGAATACCAGTACGACCCACCGCAGGACCAAGCGTGCGTGCACTCATTGTTTCCCCATTTTGGTTACAGCCCGTGCTGGTACGTCAGCCGGCATCAGGAGAAACGAATCGACATCTGAATTCTTATTACGACCGTCACCCGCGGAATCTCAGCGTCTATGGTGGCGCGGGAACGGCCATGTTACTTGGCAATTTCGAAGCTATGTCGGACGAGAACACTGCCGCGCAATACGGCTTGCCTACCGTCATCCGAGTTCTTGTTTGCGTTTTTCTGGCGGCAATTGCAGTCGAAGCCATCCTGCATCTCGATTTCAAACAGCCCTTCATCGGCTACGGACTGGGCGGAGCGTTTCCGCTTTTCTTAGCGGCACGGCCGGGGCTTGCGCGCGTTGCCTTGGATGGCTGGCCATCGGACGCTTCGGTTTTCACGGCATGCTGATCAGCCGCTATCTGATCTGGTCCCTGGCGGCGGTTTCTTCGGCGGTGTCGTTGATTTGGGCAATGAAGCTGCCAGCAATGATCCCGGAAATGATTACGCGGCCCCGGCCTGCGGGCGGGTTGAAGGCGATGACGGCGGCGGTAGGGTAGGGAATTTCTTCCGAAAATAACTGGCGGAGAGGGTGGGATTTGAACCCACGATACCCGTTAAGGTATGTCCGCTTTCGAGGCGGATCGTTTCAACCACTCACGCACCTCTCCGTGGCAAAAACCGCCGTTAGCACTTGGCACTTGGCCGTTAGCTAACGACCAACCCCTACCGACGGCTTCTGAAAAACTCCTGTAGCAGTTCCGCGCTGCGGCCTGCGAGCACGCCCGATTGCACCTCCATTTGGTGATTCAAGCTGGGGTGGTTCAACACTTGCATCACCGAATGCACCGCGCCGGCTTTGGGATCGTCAGCCCCGTAAATCAGGCGCTTGATCCGGGCGTGCACCAGCGCGCCGGCACACATGGCGCACGGCTCAATTGTAACAAACAGCTCACAGTCTCCCAGACGATGGTTACCGAGGTTTTTGCCGGCGGCGCGCAGCGCGATGATCTCCGCGTGGGCAGTGGGATCGGCGTCGGCGAGGTTGCGATTCCAGCCGCGGCCAACGATTTTGCCGTCGTGAACCACGACGGCTCCCACCGGGACCTCGCCTGCTTCGAGCGCGCGCTGGGCGGCACGGAGAGCTTCTTCCATCCAGAGTTCGTCGTTGGTCGTCAATCGTTGGTCGTTGGCGTCGCGGTAGGGCATGAGTCTTCTGCATTCTAGCTGGCTAATGATATCCTTACTGTGCTATGGGCCTGCCCAACCTGCTTCGCAAAATCTTCTTCATCGACCTGCTCAAGGGACTGCGCGTGACCTTTCGCTACCAGGATCCCAGGGAGATTTATACCGAGCAATATCCGCTGGAGCGGCCGCAAGTGGCGGAGCGCTATCGCGGGGCGCCGCGGTTGAACGTGAATCCGGATACCAATGAGACCATGTGCATCGCCTGCGACCTGTGCGCGCTGGCCTGTCCGGAACATTTGATCATGGTGACCAGCGAGCGCAATGAGAAGACCCGCCGCAAAGAGCTTACCAACTTTACTTACGACCTGAGCCGGTGCATGTTTTGCGGATTGTGCGAGGATGCTTGTCCTACAGACGCGCTGGAATTGACGCAAGATTTCGAGTTGGCCAGCTACACGCGCGAAGGCGCCATCTGGAACCGCGAGATGCTGGAAAAAGGTCCGCAGCCGACGCAGTATCGGCGATAGGGCGCGGCCCTTTTTGTCCGCAAGCCGCCTTTACTAAATTCATCGTACGCTTGAGAATGGTGTTTCACCGTCAGCCGGAGCCTTTCGGTTGGCGATTCGCACCCGCGGAAAGAGGAGCGCCAATTTATGGGAACATCTGGAGAACTAATTCGCCTGATTAATTATGTGGACGACATTGTGACCACGCTGCGTCGCATCCAGGCCTTTGTTGCCGGCATGGATGCGGACGAAAGCAAGCGCTTGGCAGACAGCCTGCGCGCGGCCGGCACGAATCTGAATGCCATCGTCGCGCAGTTGGAAAAGGGAGCGAAGTAGTGGCGCAGGTCAACACCATTGCCGTGATTGGCGCCGGAACCATGGGCCGCGGTATTGCCCATGTGGCGGCGCTCGGCGGCTATCGCACGATTCTTGAGGACTTGCTTCCGAACGCGCTGCGGAAAGCGGAAAGCGAAATCCGTGGGAATCTCGATAAGGCGGTTGAGCTGGGGAAAGTTTCTGCTGCCGATGCTAACGCTGCGTTCAGCCGGTTGGAATATGCCGGTGGCGTGGAAGAAGCGGCGCGGGAAGCTGATCTGGTCATCGAAGCTGTGCCCGAGGAGATGGAATCGAAGATTGAAATCTTTACCCTGCTCGATAAGATTTGCCGTCCGGGGACGATTCTGGCTTCGAATACGTCTTCGCTCAGCGTGACCGAAATTGCCAGCGTCACTTATCGCGCCAAGAAGTGCATTGGGATGCACTTCTTCAATCCCGTACACAAGATGAAACTGCTGGAAGTGGTGCGGGCGCTTGAGACCGATGAAGACACGCTGGCGACGGCTGCCGAAGTCGGGCGGCGGATGGGGAAAGAAGTGGTCGTGATCAGAGAATCGCCGGGGTTCATCACCAGCCGCATCAATGCCATGATCGGCAACGAGGCGTTTTACATGCTGGCGGAAGGGATTGCCTCGGCAGCAGATATCGACAAGGCCTTAAAGTTGGGGTTGAACCATCCCATGGGGCCGTTTGAGTTGGTCGATCTAGTGGGACTCGATACCCGCCTCAGCATTCTCGAATACTTGCACAAGTCGCTGGGAGAGAAATATCGCCCTGCACCACTTTTGGTGCAGTATGTGAAAGCGGGACGGCTAGGTCGAAAGGCCGGGCGAGGGGTGTACGAATATCCGGAGCAGAAGGCGGCCGCTCAGTAATCGTTCAGATCAATCTTCAAAGGCCCCGCCAAAGATGGGTTTTCCTGCCAGTGCGACCTTGAAGCCGTAGAGCGCGATCGCCGCCACTACGGCGATTTCTGTCAACCCCCGCCAGGCGTACCAGCGAGAAAGGTCGGATGTAACCAGACCATCTCCCAATGTAAAAATGATAAATCGGCACACGCAGATCGCCAGAAGTCCCACTCGCATCAGGCAGGTGAGCCAGAGGATCGCGATTAGGCTGATGATAGCCAGTTCAACCTTGAGATTCCCACCCCGCACGCTAATTCCGACGACCAGCAGGGCCGCAAAGAGCATTCCTGCCGTTTTGCTGCGTGTGAGTTTCGCGACTATGAAAAGCGCGGCCAGCGATCCGATGCCGTCCATGAGGGCGAGAATATTAGAGGCAATGTTCCCCAGAAACACCGATGGCTCGCGCAGGCTTTGGCTTCCCGGTCCGCCGGCGGTGATGCTTGCGACCTTAAACCAAAATGGAAGGGCGATAAGCACGTAGTTAACGACGGCAATAGCAACCCCGAACAGAGCGCCCAGCAGGAGATCGCGCCCCACGAGAGCATTTTTCCACCCGCCAGCGAGCAATCGGCTCCACGAGATAAGAATCTCCGGCCAGGTGCGGCGGACATAGGGCTCTAATGCGACATAGAAAAGGGCGAACTCGAGCGCATTGCTGAGGGCGAGGCCGGACGAGATCTGGAACCATCCGAAGATCCAGACCGCATCCCCGACGTAGTGTGTACTTAGGACCATCGACAAGAAAGCAATTATGAAGATAGCGGCGGCTACACGGATGGCTCCTTGACGGTCGCCGCGTCCCTGTTTCAGGTTTCTTCGGGCAAAGAACAAACAGATTGCCAGGGCGACGAAAACTGTGGCCACGAAGAGGCCGATTCCGAAACGCGACGCAAAGTTTGCCTGCGTGGGCTGAGCCCGCTCCGGGCGCGCCCATGGCGTCATCACCCGGAAGAAGACGATGCGGTTGTGATAGCTGGCTCCTTGGATCTTCAGCGTCTTCCCATGTGCGTTTGTTTCCCAGGCAAAGTTTTTGTCAGCGGGAACATCGGGCAACCACTGCTCCTCGTCGGCGCGGCTCTGTTGCAGATCCAGATCGGCCGCAGCGAACAGCGGCCGCCAATCCAGCGGGTGCACACTGCTGAAAAGAGCATCTTCCTGCGGACCGATGGCGGCGAAGTAAAGCAGCCGCCCGACGGAGTCCAGGCTGATGCTCCATTCACCAGAATAGAAGGGCATGGGATTGCCGCTGCTCACTTCAAACGAATAAGGGGTTGTCTGGAAAGGCTGCGGACTTTGCCTGTACCAGAACTGCACGGGAGAAGGGAACTCGGTGGCCAGGCTGCGGTAACGCTGTGGGGCGGGAATGCGCGACGAATAGCCGGCGTAACCCGGATCGACGGCAAACCAATACGAGGAATCGGCTGGCGGGTCTGGATAGCCGAGCCTCGACGCAATCTGTCGCGCGTCAAAGCTCAGAATCTCCGGAGACTTTTCCGCTGGCACGAGGTTGTCCAGCGCGGAACGTTGCGACAGGAAAGTAATCAATACCAGCCCGGCGGCAACCGCTGCCAACAGACTCCACGCCTTGGCCGCGCTGATGCCACCTTCATCCCCGGCGGCGGCCACCATTTCCGGAGATGGCGTTTCCCCCGCTGCCAGTGCGGCTGCCAGAGGATTCCCGCCGGGCAAAGCCGACGCCACTTGTATTGCCGAGCGCGGCCGTGACGCCGGATCTTTTTCCAGACAGCGCAGGATCACGCGCTCGACAGCGGCGTCAATTTCCGGAGTTAGCTTGGAAGGTGGTGTCGGCTGTTCGCGGAAATGCTTCGCGCGCCAATCCGATACTTTGCTTGCCTCCCAAGGACGGTTGCCGGTGTAGAGCTCAAACAAAACCATCCCCAGCGAATACAGATCGCTTTGTACGGTGGCTGGCTTACCCTCGAACGATTCCGGCGCCATGTAGGCCGGGGTTCCTGCAACTTCACCCTCGGTGGAATCCGCCGTTCCCACAGCCAGCCCGAAGTCGGTGATGCGTGCATGACCGTGGCCGTCGATCATGATGTTGGCGGGCTTCAGGTCACGGTGGATCACTTGGCGGGCGTGGGCTGCGGCCAATCCGGCGCACAGTTCGTGGGCAATCTCCAGGGCTTTTTTCGAAGGCAGGCGTCCGATGCGGTTCAACAGTGTGGCCAGGTCTTCGCCGTCCACGTACTCCATGGTCAGGTAGGAGTGGCCGTCGACTTCGCCGATGTCGTACACGCGGCAGACGTTGGGATGAGAGACTTGCCTGGCAATGCGGACTTCGGCGCGGAAGCGCTCGACGCGGCTGGCATCCTGAGTGAAGGACGCGGGCAGGAATTTGAGGGCGACGACTTGACCCAGTTTGAGATCGTCGGCGCGGTAGACCATGCCCATGCCGCCGCGTCCGAGAATGCCGAGAATGCGGTAGCGGTCGACGAGCACGACGCCGGGAGAAAGATTCAAAGGAGAAGACTTCACGCCAGAGGCGGAATTCGAGGAACGTGGCGGGAACGCCGGAGGCTGATCGGAAGTCAGCGTCGGAATTACCGACACCGAACTGGTTGCCTGCCCGCAGGCGGAGCAGAACCGCGCACCTTCGGCGACTTCGTGCGAGCAGAAACTACAGCGCGGCATAGGCGGGGATTATAACGTATGCAGTGGTGGCGGACTTGCCGTTATACTAGCTCTGCCGGGCGATTGCTCAACGGAGAAGGCATGTCGAGTCTGAAGGAATTTCAATGCGAAATCTGCGGGATCGTCAGTCAGAATCCGATCCATTGGTTTGTGATCGAGTGCGGAGATCAGAAACTCGCGGTCGTGAAGTGGGACCTGAATGCGGCCAATAGTCCTACCGCCCGGCATTTCTGTGGCGAAGCCCACGCCCAGGTGTATATCAGCCGGTGGTTTGAATCCATCTGCGCGCCGCCGAAAGCTGTGTTCAAGGCTTCATAGGCCGCTTGCCTTATGTTCAATTTTGGGAAACCGAAAACCGCTGGCGACTGGATAGTTCACATCGCGGGTGCCATCGTCGCGATATTCCTTGTCTGGTGGATGCTTCGCGTGTACGTGCTCTGAATGCACTCAAAATCCCTCCCGCTTGGTCAATGAGTACTATCGCGATGTTGCACCAGCTACGAGGCATTGCAATGCAGGCCCTCGCGGATTCAGTTACTCCGTCGTCGTGGTTCCATACTGCGGCGGCGGAGCATTTCCCCGAACCTGCTCAATAAATAGCGGAACCTCCTTAAGCAGCAGATCAGATCGATACAACTCGACGTAATGTCCACTGCCTTTCGCAATGATTCTGCGACTCCGCGTCGAAAGCTTTTTCAGGTCTTCCTGCATCCGGTTCCAGGTGGAGTTCATCTCGGCAAACGCTTGCGGCGATAAGTTGTCTCGCAGGTCCTTGTCCACTGTATTCGCGGGATCCTGAGAGAAGATCAGAATCGGCAGGTCGCCGTAAGGTCCGGTGTGGACAGTTTCAAGGCCATCTTGTTCGAATGCGTTGTACTCTCCGGTCGCTACCGGAACATTCACGTAGCACTCATTCTCTCCCTGTAAATCACCCACCTCCCAGTTTTCCGGTCCAGTCCCCGCATGGCATTGGCCCAGCATCCGCGGCACTCCCAGGTAAAGCGCGCCTCCGCCCACCAGAATCTGGGTCCATATGATACGGCGCATCTTGACGCGAAGTTCCTGGGGGAAATAATCCTGCTGCATGGGAGTCGAGCCGTCGACGAAAACAATGCCCACCACATTCTGGGGATAGCGCGTGACGTAGTCGCGCATGTGCATACCCGCAATGGAGTGGCCCATGAGTACGATGGGGCCTGTGATGTCAGCCTGCCCCAGCAGGCCATGCAACTGCTCGACAATATGATCGGAGTCGCGCGGGCCAGGTTGTGGCTCACTCCAGCCCGTACCGGCGCGGTCATACGAGCAGACGCGAGTGGTCTTCGATAATCCCGGTTTCACCTTGCCCCAGACCAGCGAGTCATCCCCCGCACCCGATTCGAGGACGATGGTGGGCGATCCTTCTCCCGTGCACCAGAGGTGCATCTTGTAGCCGTTAACCACATAAATCCGGCCCGGCGCTGGATGATGCGCCACGAAAACGTCATGCGCGATTACATTGAAGGTTGTGCTGGCGGCAGCCACCAAAGCGACCAGCGTAACCAGCGAGAGAATCACGCGTTCTGTAATGCGCCGGAACTTGCCGATGGGCAGGCTGCGGAGCCGGCGCAATCTCCGGACACTGAAAAACACAGCCAGCAAGGCCGCCACCACGATCATGAACGGGATCAGCAGGGAAGCAGAGAGCATGTGCGGTCCTCATTTTAAATCCGAAAAGCCGCCCAATTGTACACGCGTCTCTCTCGCTCCCGACTCGGGTGAACTCGGGGGCTTCGGGAGGGAAAGCTGCCGCTAGCAGGCGATTTCACTCGTTGAGAATTCACTTCGCTAACGGACCGGGATCGCTTCCAGGACAACCTGCCCGGCCTTCGGCGCTAATCGAACGAAAATCCCCGCCCTGTCTCTCAAAAACAGAGAGACAGGGACGGGGCACCCTGGCAGTAAGAAATCAGTTCTTGTTGATGTCCTGTTTGGCTTCCAGCTTCTTGACCAGCGGCTCAAAGAATATCTTCTGATTGTCGGGCGCGCCTGCCAGAGCGATCTTCATTTCCTTAACAGCATTCGTGAAGTCGCCTTGGGCGGAATAGATTCTGGCGGTGCCGTCGTGAACCGTCCAATCGTTGGGATCTTTCTTGGCAGCTTGCCGGAAGTAGTTGAAGGCCTCATCCTGTTTCTTTTGCCCCTGCAACAGGCGGCCGTAAGCATACAGTTGACCAGCGGTGGCCCGGGCAAGCGCCTCTTTTGTAGCCGCTTCGGCGGCGTCCTTTCGACCCATCGCCTCCAGAATTTGCGACTTGGTCAGGAAGTTGTCGAAACGCGGCTCGGTGCCGATGGAGGTTTCCTCATATTTCAAGGCCTCGTCGAGGTCGTATTTTTCTCCAAGCAGATAGGTGGCGGCATCGTCCCAGCCTTCCCAGGTGTATTGTGCCAATCCCTGGAGTTGGTTGTGCAGACTGGCTTTCACGGTCTCATGCACGTCGACCGCGACTGTGAAGGGCACGGCCAGCTTTTCCCAGCGCAGGGTGGCCACGGTGGCATCGGCCTTTAGGTCGTCGAAGTCATAGGTCAGAGCCTCGTGGAAATCCGCAGGCTGGGGTTTCACGGTGATTCGCAGGGCATCGTCGGCTTCTTTGTAGGTAAAGCTGCCCCAGGCGGTGTGGATGTTGGAAAAAACGACGGTCCACTCGTTCTCCCCCGGGATCATGTGAAGACCATAAACGCCCTTGGCCAGAGCCTTGCCGTCGATAGTCACGTTGTCGGTGAACCTGATGGTTGTATTCTCATTGGCTCCGGCCCGCCAAACCTCACCATAGGGCACCAGCTTTCCCCATATTTCGCGCTTGTTCACCAGGGGACGATGGTAGCTGATGGTGATGTCAGTGATGCCGACGCGCTGGGTGACGACCGCGTGCTGGCTTTGCCGAGGTATATCCAGCAAGGCCGACTGAGCGTGGGACGACGAAACTGCAAACGACAGCGCAATAACCACCACTAGCGCCACAATCGAGTGCTTGAACATGGGACAAACCCTCCGCTTCTGAATTGAAAACCCCGGAATCTCGGCGAAAGAACGACGGTTTAGACGGGAAGGCAGATGTCTGGATAGCAAATTGTAAAAACCAGACCAGGGCCGACGCCGGATGGGAACACCTTGGCTATCCTTGCCCGCAGCAACTCGTCCAAGTGGTTGAAACGCATCCATTGCGGGAACTTTGTGGCAGCTGATTGCGTAATCATATGTAGGCACGGGCGTCCCCTCGACTTCGCTCAGGGCAGGCTCTCGCCCGTACTGCATCAAACGACTCATGAGAACGCTGATTGATATCGTTCGCCAGTCGCTGGCCACGCTGTGGGCGCACAAGCTGCGCTCGTTCCTCACCATGTTCGGGATCGCCTGGGGCGTAGGTTCGCTACTGCTCCTCGTGGGACTGGGGGAAGGTTTCCGCAGCGGGCAGGCGAAGCAGTTGGCCAACCTGGGCCAGGATATTATGTTTGTTTTCCCGGGACGGATTCCGGCCGTGGCGGGCAGCCTGCAATCGGGCCAGACATATCATTTCACCTACGACGACTATCTCGCGATTCGCGATGAAGCCCACACTCTGCGAGTAGTTTCACCCGTGATCAATCGCGAGGACATTCGGGCGGTCAGCGACTACGGATCCACCAACGGCCAGGTGTTTGGCGTGGCGCCGGTCTATAACCAGATCCGAAACATCCCCATCGGAACCGGCCGCTGGTTCAACGATGACGACAACACGCAGCATCGCCGGGTTGCGGTGGTGGGATGGGAACTGCTCAAGAACGTGTTTCCCGGCCGGCCAGCCGTGGGCGCGACGCTTCTGCTGAACGAGGTTCGTTTTGACATCATCGGGGTCCTGGCCAAGGTCGGTCAGGACGGCAACAATGGCACCAACGCCCGCATCTTTGTTCCTCTGGAAACCATGCGCGATCTGTTTCCGTTAAAAGGCGAGAACGTAGAGAACGCGGTCTCGTTCATTAACTATCGACCGCTGAACAAGGCTCAGCACCTGCAATCGAAGGAGGAAGTCCATCGCATCATCGCCCGCCGGCATCGCTTCGATCCCACGCTGGAGGATGCGTTTGAAGATTGGGACACGATCGAGGGTTCGCAGCGGGTGGACAAGATCTTCAATGCGATGGATTACTTCCTCGGCGTTGTCGGCTTCGTAACTCTGGGCCTGGGCGCAATCGGTATCATTAATATCATGCTGGTGTCGGTGACCGAACGCACACGGGAGATTGGTCTGCGAAAAGCCTTGGGTGCGACCCATCGCAATATCCTGACGCAATTCTTTGTCGAAGGGCTGTTCTTGACCCTATTCAGCGGCGGCATCGGGCTGCTGCTGGCCGGTGGGTTCATGACCTTGCTGGGACAACTGCCGTCGCCCGAGGGATTTGACACACCACGGATTGTGCCGATGTCGGCAGTGTCGGCAATTCTTTCCTTGGCCATCGCCGGCATTACCGCGGGTCTATATCCGGCGCGTAAGGCGGCGCACATGGTCCCGGTGGAAGCCTTGAGGCAAGAGTAATGAGGCAGGAGTAACCAAATGATTCGCGATCTGGGCAGGCAAGCCTACAGCGCATTGCGATTCAACAAGCGCCGGAGTGTCCTCACCATGCTGGGTATGGCCTGGGGCATTGCGACCGTGGTCTTGCTGCTGGCCTATGGCTCGGGCTTTGAAAATGGCTTGTGGGCCGCGTTCCGCACCTTTGGAACCAATCTCATTTTCGTTTTTCCTGGACGAACCTCACTCCAGGCCGGCGGCACCAAGGCGGGCAGTGAAGTCAAGCTGACGATCAACGATCTGGAATATATTCGCGGGGAAGTTCCTTTGCTCAAGCGGGTTTCGCCCGAGGCCTTCAAGCAATGCGCGGTTGCGTATGGAACGCGAAGCTCGAATTACGGCGTGAGCGGCGTCTATGCCATTTACCCGCGCATGCGCCGCATGGAGTTCGCCGAAGGCAGCGCCTTCAGCGAGGCTGACGACTTCACCCATACCCGCGTGGCATTCATCGGCGCCGATGTAAAGAAGAAGCTGTTTTCCGGCCAGAATGCCATTGGAGAAAACATCCGCGTAGACGGAATTTCGTACCAGATCGTGGGGGTTCTCAAACATGTCATCAACAATAGCGACGAAAACCTTAATGGCCACGTATACGTGCCCTACAGCGCCATGAACGACCTGATGAATACCTACTATCTCAACTCCATCGTGATGGAGTATGAGGGCGACCACGCCAAGGTGGTAAAGGCCATTCGCGATTCCATGGGCTTTCATCACGAGTTTGATCCCAAGGACACGCGCGCGGTTTTCGTTTTCGATGTCTTTGCCGATCTGGCGGATCTCGAAGTCATCACTACCGGCATCAAGGTTCTGCTGGGTTTCATCGGCTTGCTGACGCTGGGTATCGGCGGGGTTGGACTGATGAACATCATGCTGGTCGCGGTGACTCAGCGCACCCGTGAAATCGGCGTGGAAAAGGCGTTGGGGGCGAGGAAGTGGCACATCTTGTTTCAATTCCTGGCGGAGGCCCTGGTGATTACCGCTCTCGGCGGCTTGCTGGGCGTGGCGTTTGCCTATCTGGTTTCGTGGTCCGTCGGATCGCTGACCCTGTGGAGCGCGTTCGAAGAAAACGCCAGCGAGGGCGATATCCACTTGATCATCAACTCGGCGACGTTGATCTGGTCCACCGCAATTCTGAGCTTTGTAGGAATTGTCAGCGGCATTTTGCCGGCGGTGAAGGCGGCAAGACTGGATCCGATCGAAGCGCTCAGGTACGAGTAAAATCGGCCACGCCTTTCAAGGTAGAATAACTCAACTTGGCTGCGAGAATCATGTTTGCATTTTCTGACTTCATCCCCAGAGGACAACTATGACAAGTCGTGCGATCTCCAGTATTGCAATCTTGCTGCTTATGATGTTTAGCGCAGATTCGGCTCTAGTGGCCCAGGCCGCGAGCAGTAGTTCGGAGAAAAAACCCGAGCTGCTAAGCGGCCTCGATCAACGCTTCATCGATGCCGGCGCCGATCCGTGCACTGATTTTTTCCAGTACGCTTGCGGAAACTTCACGAAATATTATCCGATTCCCAACGATCGCTCCGGTTACGGGACCGGCGCCCTGGTCGCCGACCGCAACGAATATATCCTGCACACCATGCTGGAGAAGGCGGCGGCAGGTGGCGCTGACCGTACGCCCAACGAACAGAAGATCGGCGACTATTACGCATCCTGCATGGACGTGGACGCGATCAACAAGAAGGGTCTGGAACCGTTGCAGCCGGAACTGGATCGGGTTGCCGCGCTCAAGAACCAGGGCGAATTGACCTCGCTGTTGGCACACCTTCAGCTGATCAATGTGAATGCCTTTCTGGGATTCGGCGAGCAACAAGACTTCAAAGACGCCACCCAACAGATTGCCTTCGTGGACCAAGGCGGCATTGGACTGCCGGAACGCGACTACTACTTCCGCACCGGCGAGGCAGCGGAAAAAACCCGTAAAGAGTATGTGCGGCACATCGCGAATATGCTGAAGCTCATGGGCGAGCCAGAGAGCGCGGCCGCCAGCGATGCCCAGAGCATCATGCAGTTGGAGACCTCGTTGGCCAAGCTCTCCATGGACATCACGACGCAGCGTGATCCCAACAAGGTTTACCACAGGATGCAGGTTGCGGAGCTGGAGAAGCTGACGCCCAATATCGACTGGTCCAGGTTTCTGGTGGAAGGCGGAGCGCCGGCGGTAACCCAGTTGAATGTGACCAATCCTGACTTCTTTAAGGGACTGAGCGCGCTGCTCAAGGCCACCGAAATAAGCGCCATCAAGGCTTATCTGCGGTGGCAGCTGATTAGTGGAGTGCCCGGCATCGTTCTGCCGCAAGCCTTCGACGAAGAGGATTTTGATTTCTTTGGCCGCAAGCTGAGAGGGCAACCGGAACAACGGGCGCGCTGGAAGCGCTGCGTACAAACTACGGACGGGGCGCTGGGCGAGGCTCTGGGCCAGGTCTATGTGGCCCAGGAATTTTCACCCGCGAGCAAAGAAGCTACAGTGCAAATGGTCAAAGACATCGAATCAGCGATGGACCGGGACCTCGACACCCTGGATTGGATGAGCGCGGAAACCAAGGTCCGGGCCAAGGCGAAGCTCCATGCCGTCGCCGACAAAATCGGATACCCCAACCGCTGGCGCGACTATTCGAAATTGGCGGTCACTCGCGACGATGCCTTCGGCAACGTGCAACGCGGAGTGGTGTTTGAAAACCTCCGGCAAATGGCCAAGATAGGTAAGCCGGTCGACCGCGGAGAATGGGGCATGAGCCCACCCACAGTCGACGCCTATTACAGCGCTAGCATGAACGACATCAACTTTCCCGCCGGCATTTTGCAGCCGCCGCTCTTCGACCCGAAAGCTACTGACGCGGAGAATTATGGTCATATTGGCGGCGTTGTGGGTCACGAATTAACTCACGGTTTCGATGACGAAGGGCGCCAGTTCGACGGCAATGGCAATCTGTCCGATTGGTGGACGGCCGAGGACGGAAAGAAATTCGACGAAAAAGCCGATTGCACGGTGAAGGAGTACGGCAACTTTGTGGTTGTGGACGACGTGAAAGTGAATGGCAAGCTGACCCTGGGGGAAAACACGGCAGACAACGGCGGTCTACGCCTTGCGTTCATGGCCTTTCTGGAGGATGCCAAGAGAAAGAACATCGATCTCAAAGACAAACAGGACGGCTATACACCCCTTCAGCAGTTCTTCCTCGGCCACGGACAGACTTGGTGTGGCAGCACGCGGCCCGAGCAGTTGCGGTTGCAAGTGCAGACCGATCCGCATTCACCACGACAGTTTCGCGTGAACGGCGTGGTCGAGAACATGCCGGAGTTCGGCGAGGCCTTCGGCTGCAAGCCGGGCCAGCCCATGATGCCGCAGAAGGTTTGCCGGGTGTGGTGATTCAGTCGGCAGGGTGGGCTACGCCAGCAACTCCCTGACAATGGCCTGCACATGAATCTGGGTGGTGTCGAGGAAAGCGACTCCCGGTCGCTGCGCACCGCGCAAGATTAAAGGGAGTTCGGTTCCTGCCAGGATGACTCCGCCGATGTCGTCGCGTTCCTTCATGCGATCGATGATTGCCAGCAACCGCTGCCGGGTCTCCGGCAGAAACACGCCCTTCACTAACTCTTCAAAGTATTTTTCGTGGATGTAGTCCTGCTCGTCGGGATCGGGTGCGACCAGGCGGATGCCCTCCCGGGAAAAAACATCGGGATAAAACCGGCCCTGCATGGTGAAGCGCGTGCCCAACAACCCGAGCTTAGTAAGGCCCTCGGCTTTGACGGCGTCGCAAGTCGCTTCGACAATGCTGATCAAAGGAAGGGGCGACTGTTTGCGAAGTTCGTCGAAGACGAGGTGAGGCGTATTGGCGGAGATTACGGCGAAGTCGGCTTTGGCAGCGGCAAGTCGTTGGAGTTCGGCGGTCAGGTACGCGACAATCGCTGGCTGTTGATTGCCTTCGAACATCTCCCGCAGTTTGTCCAGATCGATGCTGTTAATGATGATGGAAGGGTTGCTGCGGTCGGGCCGTTGTTCGCAATAGGCCGCGATGATCAAGCGATAGTAGTCGACGGTGGACTCTGGCCCGATGCCTCCGATAATGCCGACGGTTTTCATGGGTTTATTTCTTCAAATCTGTGGCTTCTCCCAGTTTACCTAAATCGCTCTGTGCCCTCTGTGTTCTCTGTGGTTAATTCGTTCATGCCGGTCTCTATTAGAATCATTCCGTGCCAGAATCTCCCGATGGACGTCTCGAACGCGTGTTGCACCAGCTTCGCCTTTACGAGCATCCGTTGCTCGACTTCTCCGCCCGCGACAAAGGCGAGGGCGTCGAGGTCATCATCAAGTTCAAGAATCCGGACATCCCAGTGCACACCTATTATTTCGAGCTGCACCCGCGCGACCTGGATCATCCTCAGTTTGAATGGACCTTCCAGCGCCAGCTTTTTGACTGCCTGCACGACTACCTGATCGAAATGTTCACCCGCACGCCGCAGAACCGCATCGAGCGCCAGCGGGAAGGCTTGTGAGCCTGCGCGAGAAAATCGTGCAGGAGATCAGAGCGAGCGGCCCGATCCCGTTTTCGCGATACATGGAGATGTGTCTGTACGATCCCGAGCAGGGCTACTATTCGCGGAATGCGGAACAGTTCGGCAAAGCGGGTGATTTCTACACTTCTAGCGATGTGCACGCGGTATTCGGGCGGCTGCTGGCGCGTCAGTTCGAAGAAATATGGCGGGCAGTCGGTTCGCCGGCGCAGATTGAAATTCTGGAGCTGGGTCCGGGCCGCGGATTGTTCGCGCGCGATGTGCTCGATTGGTCGGAGAAGAAGTTTTCCAAGTTCTTTTGCGCGTTGCATTATTCGTTGAACGAGCGATCGCCGGTGCTACGGGAACGATTGCAGGCGACGTTGGAGAGACATTTCGCGGCAGCGAAGGCGTCGGTCGGGAAGGCATCGACCCGCCAAGGCACGACCGGGAAGGGCACGACTTCAGTCGTGCCGCCTGAGCCGCTGGTTGAAAGGGCTTTAGCCCCTGAGGTTCCCCTCATCATCTTCGCCAACGAATTCTTCGACGCGCTGGGGGTCGAAGTGCTCAACCCTAAAGGCGAACTGCGAATCGCTGAAAAAGACGGACGCTTCGTCGAGACTTGGGTCCCGGCTTCGGCCGAGAATCTCGAATACCTCGACCGCTACAGTGTCCACCCCGAAGATGAAGAGCGCGTCGAGACCGCCCGCATCGCCCAGAGCTACATGTCTCGCCTGGCCGCGGGCATCGAACGCGGATTTATCATCGCCATCGACTACGGCTACACCCGCGCCGAACAACTCGCCGGCCGCCATCGCGGCACCGTCACTGCATACCGTCAGCATTCGGTTAGCGCCAATCCTTACGAGGCTCCGGGCGAACAAGACCTCACCGCACACGTCAACTTCACGGCCTTAGCCGCAGCGGCTGAGCAGCAAGGCCTGCAGGTTCAACCATTGCTGACGCAATCTCAATTTCTGATGGGCATCGGCGAAGCCAATCAATTTGCCGACGCCTTCGAAGACTGCCGCTTGCCGCAGGAGCATGCCAAAGTCGCGCTGCAACTGAAGCATCTAGTGACCCCGGCCGGCCTGGGCGAGACCTTTCACGTGCTGGTGGCGAGTAAGGGGATCGCGGCAGAGCAGGTCGCCAAGCTCAGCGGGCTGACGTTTGGGTCTACAAGGCCAGGGAATAAGAAATAGTTCTCTCCACTATAGAAATCTTTCATAGCCAAAGATGGTTCCGTGACCTATGCCGGGTCATCTATAGCGCATGGAAACCGCCGCCCGTCCAGCCTCATGGAAGCTCCTGCTGGCATTCGCCATCATTTATTTCGTTTGGGGATCGACTTACCTGTCGATCCGGGTGGGCGTCCGCGAAGTGCCACCGTTTCTTTTGGCGGGTCTGCGCTTTGTGCTGGCCGGTTTATTTCTGTATGGATGGATGCGGCTCAAGGGCATTGCACATCCCAGCCGCCGCGAGTGGGCAGGAATCTGCCTGCAAGGGACGCTGATTTTCCTCGTCGACTATGGCTGCCTGTTCTGGGCGGAGCAGCGCGTGCCTTCGGGGATCGCAGCCGTCGTGCTGGCCACCATCCCGGTGTTCATCACGCTGCTGGAAATTACCATCCTGAGAACGCAGCAACTGACCGTTCGTTTGGGTCTTGCACTCTCGGCAGGCATCTGCGGAGTCGCGGTCCTAATGAATCATTCCTTTTCGCTCGGTCAAGCTCCCATCGATCGCACCGGCGCGCTGGTGCTCCTGGTGGCGGCGTTCAGTTGGTCGGTAGCCACGATCTTGACTCGCCGGCTGGCGCTTCCTGCGTCCAAACCCATGAGCGCCGCGTCGCAAATGCTAGCGGGAGGCTTGCAACTGCTGGTTCTGGCCGCGCTGACCGGGGAATTCACAGGGTTCCGCGTCCAAGCCGTTTCCTGGACAGCATGGTTTGCATTGCTCTATCTCATCGTCGCCGGATCCATCGTGGGATTTACCGCCTACATCTGGCTGTTGCATTATGAATCGCCGACGAAAGTGGGCACCTACGCGTACGTGAATCCCGTGGTTGCCGTGGTCATCGGGTATTTTCTCGGAGGCGAAAGCATTGGACTACGCACCGTGGTTGGGAGCGTGCTGGTGCTGGTGAGTGTGATTACGATTTCGACCATGCCGTCGAAGGCAAGGGCAGTTGAGGTCGCGGCGGTTGAGCTGGCGTCGGCGAAAATTGAATGAACGCGGGCCTGGCGTTAGCCAGGCCTCGCGAACAGAAATGCGTCAGGCGTTGTCGTAGAACTTCAGCGCCATGGCGCCGTGCGTGGCCGCGCCTCCAGCGCGCAAAGCGGCGGCAATCAGCGAGCTTTCGGTCACTTCCTCGCGCGAGGCTCCGGCGGCCTTCGCAGCCTTGGTGTGCACTTCAATGCAGTAGGGACATTGGGTGGTGAAAGCTACTCCTAGCGCGATAAGCTCGCGATACTTTCTGGGAATAGCTCCGCCGTCGCGGCCAACGATTTTGTCGAGGTTGAGCCAGGCATTGAATTCTGTGGGAGCTAGCTTGCCCATATCCTTCAGAAACCGCAAATCGCCGACGTCGTGGTAATGGTCGCTCAATTGGTCCTCCTAGGGGCCAGTGGTGGTCGAGTGCGTACGATTGATCGAGCATAGCGGCTGGAAGGGTTTGAAGCAAGATGGGGATACGCGCCTTCATCGGGTCTTCCCGCACGACATACCGGCTTCGGCGTGTGGCGACGAGGCTGCAATACGCTTTACGTAACGCATACTATTGTGCTATCCTGACGCATGGTTGCCGGCTATCGGAACCAGCGGACCCGGGATTTCGCGCTGGGCAAACGGGTCAAAGCCTTCTCCGCTATCGAACACGCGGCGCGTCTGAAGCTTGACCGTCTGGAGGCGGCCGTCACGCTTCGCGACCTGGCGGTGTTGCCGGGTAATCGTTTCGAGACCCTGAAGGGTGACCGCAAAGGGCAGTACAGCATCCGAATCAACGATCAATGGCGAATCTGTTTCGAATGGCAATCCGGCGCTCCCGGCCCTTCGAACGTAGAGATTGTGGATTATCACTAGGAGAATCTTATGGCACGGACGGCAATTCATCCCGGGGAACATCTGGCAGAAGAACTGAGCGCGTTGGAAATGAGCGCCGCTGAACTGGCGCGGCAACTGGGCGTTCCCACCAACCGGATCACCGAAATCCTGAATGGACGCCGGGCAATCACCGGCGACACCGCATTACGTCTTGCCCATTTCTTTGGCACGACGGCTGAGTTCTGGCTCAACCTCCGGAGTCTGTATGAGATCCGTTTAGCGGAGCAGAAGGCGGGCAAATCCATCCGAGCGCTGCCTACTTTGAGGCGATTGGAACAGGTCAACGCTTGAGAGGCTACCGCTCAACGATTTCCTTGCCTACGTCTGGACCCCAATTAGTTCCCCCGTGCCGGTTCTCGGGTGTGATTCCGGCCACTAACTCTTCCAGAGTCGGGTCTGCACGGCGTAGCGCGAGGCGACCCTTCGAAGCATCGATCGCCATCCAATCACCCGCCTTTTGGCATTGGGATACAAGCTCCATATACTTCCATTCATTGCAACGCGAGTACAAGGTCACGAAGGTCCCTTGCTGACACTCTTTACGTTGTGCTTTGTCAGAAGCTCCAATATCCAAGGCGCAGGCACCGCAAGCATGATTCCTGAACTCTGGCCAAATGGCAAGGATGCCTCGAAGTTGGAATACAGAGGCGCGGTTATTTCTTGAACGACCACGCCGACTACTTTGCCGCTGTCGAGAGAGATCACGGGTGATCCGCTGTTTCCCTTATTTCCAGAGACGCTTATCTGCAAAAGCTCTCGCTGCCCGGCGGGAACCCGCCCGGCGCCCGGGCTTATCGTCCTGATAGCCGCCACCGTACCGAGTTGAATTGTGGGGTTCCAGGAACCAAGTGGAAATCCGGCCAAGACTACAAACTGACCTGCTTGAACCGCTGCATCTGAGACCCGCACACTCGCGAATGGTGTTTGTGCATCCGGATGGTCGGCGACCATGGCTTTGGGGAAGTGCGGAGTGAAACCCTTGATCTTGCACAAAGCCAGGTCTCGACTGTCGTCTTTCTCAATTACGTCGAACCGGCGTCCACTACTATTTCCGTCCTTCTGGCGAATGGTTGCGGTGAGCTGTCCGGAGTTGGGTTCGTAGACCGCGAGCACATGCGCCGCAGTTATGAAGTAACCCTGCTCGTTGATGAGGAAGCCTGTGCCGACAACCGCCGCCTTTTCCGGCTCACGACCGTGGGCTCCCCAATACATCAAGGGAATAACCGCATACTCCACATCATGGGCTCTTCGCATCAACTTTTTCTCGACCGCGTCCGCGCGCTGGGACACGGCAGTGGCGGAGAAACAGCCAAGCAGAAGGACAAGGGCCAAGGTGAGCTGTAGTGCCTTCATGCGATGAGCATAACAAAAGCGAGGAAAAGCGAAAAAACCGGCCTCTACGGCCTCGTCATCCTCTCCGGCTTCATCAACAGATCAAACTCTTCAGCCGTGAGGTGTCCCAGCTTGAGCGCGGCTTCGCGCAGACTGCTGTGGTCAACATGCGCGGTGTGGGCGATCTGCGCGGCTTTGTCGTAGCCGACTTTGGGCGCCAGCGCGGTCACCAGCATCAGCGAGTTCTTCACGTACCAGTCAACTTTCGCCCGATCAACTTCTATGCCCTTGATCATGTATTCGACGTATCCATGGCAGGCATCGGTGATCAGCGTGACCGAATGCAGGAAGTTATAAATAATGACTGGCTTGAAAACGTTGAGCTCGAAGTTGCCCTGGGAGCCGGCGAATCCCACCGCAGCCGTTGCGCCGTGAACCTGCACACAGACCATGGTCATGGCTTCGCACTGCGTGGGATTGACTTTGCCCGGCATGATCGAAGATCCAGGCTCGTTTTCCGGGATGGAGATTTCACCCAAACCGCAGCGCGGGCCCGAAGCCAGCCAGCGAATGTCATTCGAGATTTTCATGAATGACGCTGCCAGAGTTTCCATCGCCCCTTGGGCGAAGACAATCTCATCGTGGGCCGAGAGCGCGGCAAACTTATTGCCATGGGAGCGGAAGGGAAGTCCGGTCAGTTCGGCAATCTTCTTGGCGGCACGTTCGGCAAATTCCGGATGCGCGTTTAAGCCGGTACCGACCGCGGTTCCGCCAATCGCCAGATCGTATAACCCGCCCAAGACTTGCTCCAGGCGCTGGATGTCGCGTTCCAGCAGACTGGCCCATCCGCCGAATTCTTGGCCGAAGGTCAGGGGAACGGCGTCCTGCAAATGCGTACGGCCAATCTTGACGACATCATGAAATTCTTTAGCCTTGGCGGCAATGGCGTCATGAACGCTTTTGACCGCAGGGATCAGCGCGTCCTTCACGCGTTCGGCCGCGGCAATGTGCATGGCGGCGGGGAACGTGTCGTTCGATGACTGCGACATGTTGACATCGTCATTGGGATGGATCGGCTTCTTCGATCCCATCTCCCCGCCGGCAATTTCAATGGCGCGATTGGAGATGACCTCGTTGACGTTCATGTTGGTCTGGGTGCCGCTGCCGGTCTGCCAGATGCGAAGCGGGAACTGGTCGTTGAGTTTGCCGGAAATGACTTCGTCGGCGGCTTGCACGATGAGATTGGCTTTATCGGAGGGAAGCTTGCCGAGGTCCTGGTTCACCAGAGCGCAGGCCTTCTTCAGAATGCCAAAGGCGCGAATCAGCTCTGGCGGCATGACGTCGCGGCCAATGTCGAAGTGCAGCAGCGAGCGCTGGGTCTGCGCGCCCCAGTAAACGTTGGCCGGGACTTCGATCTTTCCCATGCTGTCGGATTCGGTGCGGGTCTTCACCTGGGTCGGGGTAGCGTTTGCGGTAAGAGTTGACATGACGACTCCTGCGCGTCGGACCGGAGCGCAGAGCGGCTAGGCCCGGCGCGAGTATGAGGAACCAAATTATTATACGGCGGGCGGCCACGCACAGGCGACCAGGCAACTATGTGGTTGACACTGTAAACCAGTCGCATTACACTGAAACCCGTGATTGCCAGCTTCCGGAATAAAGGGATCGAAGAGCTTTACCTCACCGGCAAGACGCGGCGCATCGGAGCTAGTCAGATCGGGAAGTGCGTGCGCATCCTGCAATTGCTTGAAGTGGCAGGTCGTCCGGAGACATGAACATCGCAGGATTTCGCTTCCATCGGCTGCATGGCAGCCCGAAACGCTGGTCGGTGCGTGTAACCGGAAACTACCGCATCACCTTCGGCTGGTTGGGCGAAAACGCTTTGGAGGTGGATTTTGAAGACTACCATTAGGGACCGAGTTATGAAGAGAAAGAACGGATTGCCGCCCATTCATCCGGGCGAAATTATCAGAGAAGACATTCTGCCCTCAGTCGGTCTGTCCGTGACGGCTGCGGCCCAAGCCCTCGGAGTGTCCCGGCAGATGCTGCACGGCATTTTGGGAGGGCGCAAACCCCTGTCCGCTGTCATGTGCCTGAAACTCGCCCGCCTGTTTGGCGGCTCACCGGAAGTATGGATGCGGTTACAGGCCACCTACGACCTGAAAAAGTCCGCGCAAAACAAAAAGGTCATGGAACGCGTTGCACGCATCGTGCCTCTCAATCCTGCCGAAGAAGCCCGGGCCTGAACCCGCGAAGTCGAATCAAGGCTCCTTCGCCTAGGCGACGTACGCCGACGGGAACGCTCTTGTCAAACAGGATGCGCAACGCGATGGCTCTGTGCGTACGCCAAAATCGCGCTGACGGGATCGGGCGGTAATTCGAACTGCTCGGCGATTTCGGCGGGGCTCATGCCATAGTCGAAGTTATCGACAATCGCGTTGGCCGGCATCCGGGTGCCGCGCAGTACAGGAGCGCCACTTTGCACTCCCGGCTTGACTTCGACTAGTGGGCATTCCGACCAGTCAACTTTATCTGGTGCTGCCATGGCGACCTCCCGGCCATTATCATTCCATGGTTTCGGGCAAAATGCCAGTGTTCGCGGGGCTGAGTTCGCAATAGTCAGGTTTTCCCATGGCAAAGGTTCACTGCGCGCAAGTGGCAAGTACGCTCCAGCAGAGGCGCTTTTTAAGGCCTAATATAAGCGAAGGGTGAAATCGGCTCGTACAATCTACTAGAGGCGCGCATGCCCGAACCGCCCGATTGGCATCAACAATTTGAAACGTTCGTCAACGCCTGGAAACAAAGTCCTCGCGCGGAGCAGTATCTGGGAGATGCGCCTTTCGATCATTTCGTCTTGACCGATCATGCGGCATCGTGGGCGGCTTTTCTAGAATGGTCAAACGGTCTCAATGGAGCGTGGTGCTTTAGGGGACAGCGAGAGGCCAGTTGGTTGCTGCACACGTCTCTTGACCTTGCTGTGAAAGTGAACGCCACGACAGGGTACTTCCATTTGAATCGCGAGGAGGTCGGGCGAGAGCTACTCTACAGATTTCAGCAACAAGCTCGTGAATTCCTCCGCTATGTTCCGGACGAGAACGATCTGGGTAGCTGGTTCATGCTAATGCAGCATCACGGCGTTCCTACAAGGCTGCTGGACTGGACTCTGTCCCCGTACGTGGCAATGTATTTTGCCGTGGAGGAAGATGCTCGCGGCGGGGAAGGCGAAGTGCCAGCCGGGAGGATGTCGGCTGTCTGGGCAATTGACTTGGATTGGCTTGAGTCGGAAGGGCGGCGCGTGCTCATCCGACATGACTCGAATCTGGGGATTTCAGACGCTCCTGATTCGGAGATGCCTGACGATAGGAGGGCTAGGGCCGCTTGGATCAATCGGCGCCTTGGCCCAGGGGCGGCTCCCGCCATAGTAAGGATAGATCCGCTGGTGGCGTCGGAACGAATGGTCGCGCAACAGGGAGTGGCCCTTTGTAAGCTCGTTCATGAGGCGAGTTTCAACCAGATGGTCATGAGTATGATGATCCACAACCCGCCCGAACACCCCGTCATCAGAAAACTCGAGGTCGTTAACGAACTTCGAATGGACATTTTGAAGAGACTTCGAGCCATGAACATCAATCGCGCCACACTTTTTCCAGGCCTCGACGGGTTCGGCAGGTTTCTTAAGATGGAGGCCGAGGTCAAAGCATTCGAGGCTCGAGAATGACTAAGCCTCAAAGCCTTCTTTCTCTCGTTCATCCTGTCGAGGTCCTCGTGCCGTGCATGATTAAGCGTAGTGCCGTCCTTTGCTTTATTCCTCCGTCTGGCGGCAGTCTTATTGATGGGCCGACCGTCGCGGCTGACTCTCCATGACCACGCGCAGAATGCGGTTAATGCGTGTCTGGTAGCCCTTGCCGTGCCTCTTGAGCCAATCGAGCACGTCGGCATCGAGACGAATCGTCAGTTGCTTCTTGGCCGGGGGCCATGCCGTGGTTGCCTTCTTGAGAAACGTTTTGTCCAACGGAGGAATGTCCGAATAGTCGATGTCGGCGTCCCTCATGCGGTCAATCCTTGCCAAGTCGCTTTTTGTAGATTTCTTGTTCACGCCGGTTTCCCTTTCTCATGGAAATGATGCGCGTTGCCTCATCGCGCGGCGCATGGGCTATGACGACCAGACGCCCAGCCAGCAAGCCCAAGGTGACGAACCGTTCTTCGCCGTAAGCAAAACGGTCGTCTTCGAAGGTGACGCAAGGCCCGGAGAACACTTGCTCGGCATCCTCAAAGCTGAGGCCATGCTGGCCGAGATTCTTACGATTCTTCGCCTCGTCCCATTCGTATTTCATTCCCGCTTTAAACTAATTGTAACTCTTTTTGTCGTTACAGGCAAGCCGGATGGCGGCCCAACTTAGTGGAGACCAGCGGCGTGAGATTACGCCCGGCTCCGCCTTGTGGCTGGCTCGTTACTCCCGGACCCAAGTCCTGCGACGGCTCTATCCGCGATGGCTCTGCGGAGTGTTATCCGTCGCGTGCTAGAATCGTTAGCTTCAAAAGAGCGAGTGATTTCTGCGGAGAGGAGAGTGCTTTCCGGTTCAGAATTCACGCCTCGATGGCAAACCGATGACGAGGCAAATGTCCAACACGATCGAGATTCCAGACACCCTGCCGCGGGCCCAGTTCGACGCCCGCCCCAACACTCGCGTGGACGTGCTGGTCATCGGCGCCGGCCCCACCGGTCTGGCTTGCGGCATCGAGGCGCAGAGAGCCGGCTTCAAGGTGGTGATCATCGACAAGGGATGTCTGGTCAACTCCCTTTTCAACTATCCCGCCAACATGACCTTCTTCACCACTCCGGAGTTGCTGGAGATCGGCGACATCCCGTTCCCCAGTGCTCACCAGAAGCCCACGCGGCAGGAGGCGCTGGAGTATTACCGCAAGGTGGCCGAGCATTATCATCTGCCCATCGCGCAGTATCAGTGGGTCAAGACGGTGAATGGGCGCGACGGCGAGTTCCAGGTCACCACTACCGATCGTCAAGGCAGAATTTACGACTATCACACCCGCAAACTCATCGTGGCCACCGGATACTACGATCTCGCCAACCTGTTGCAGATTCCTGGCGAAGATCTCTCCAAGGTCTTTCACTACTACCGGGAGCCGCACCCTTATTTTGATCTCGACATTCTGATCATTGGGGGGAAGAATTCAGCGGCCATCGCCGCCCTGGAGTTATACCGGCACGGGGCGCGTGTGACCCTGGTGCATCGCGGGCAGAAGCTGCACAATCATGTGAAGTATTGGATCTTGCCCGACATCGAAAACCGCATTCGCAATGGCGAAATCAAGGCCTACTTCAGCAGCACGGTGAAAGAAATCGGCGCCGATTATGTCCTGGTCCACACCCCCGAAGGCATGGTCAACCTGAAAAACGATTTCGTCTTCGCCCTCACCGGCTACCATCCTGATTACGACTTCCTGCGCTCCATGGGCATCGAGCTTTCGGTGGAGCAGTGCCAGCCGGTGTGCGATCCCGAAACCCTGGAGAGCAATGTGCCGGGAATCTACGTCGCCGGAGTGATTGTCGCCGGCTCACGCACGAGCGAAATCTTCATTGAGAATGGACGCTTCCACGGCCAGCAGATCGCGCGCGACTTGAAGAAAAAGCTAGGCGCGGGCGGCGACAGCTAGTTCGCGTAGTACCTCATGTTCACATCAATGAACGACTGCTGCTCTTCCGGCAGATCCTCCACCGCATGGATTGAGTCCGAGGTGCACACCGGCACGCAGGCGCCGCAATCAATGCAGCCGTCCGGATCGACATAAAGCTGGGTGGCGGCTTCGAAGCCAGGCTCGTCCTTCTTGGGGTGGATGCAATCTGTGGGACAGACATCGACGCAGAGTTCATCTTTGATGCATTGATCGGTAATTACGTAGGCCATGACATAGCTCCCCGGTAAGAATGTACGTTTCAATCTAGCTGGCTAGCCGATGTTCTGCTGTGATCCCTATCACCGGCCCGAGTGACTCTTTCATCACAAGGTGCGTTTCGCGCTTCCCCGTGTACCCGCTTTCGGTTATCCTTCGTCCCATGGACGACCGCCAAAAACCTTCCTCCCCGTTTGTCGCTTCTCGAATCATTCGAGGAACAGCTCTTACTTTCGTGCTTTTATGGCTGTTTTACGTGCTATACGATGATCCCACTCGTGGTTCCGTCAATTTGGCTGTGAGCAGAATCTACTTGAGTGTGGCCGGCTTATTCATTGTGCTCGCAATTGCGCTCAATGCAATTGCAAGTAGCGTGAAAATGCTCGAGCAACGGCTTCAGCGTCTGGAACAAACCCATACACAGTCGCAAACTCGAAGCGATCCCCATTGACGAACGGGCCGCAACCAACCGTCTTCAGCGCGGTTTCTTGCTTTCAATCTCCGCGACCCGCGCCTTCACCAGTTTCTTAATCAGGGCAGTCGGCAATGGTTTGTCCATAGGGAAATGGATGGTCCCTTTCGATGTCGAGAAGCCCTTAAGTTCATTCTTAAACGCTTCGATCACCGAGGCCGTGGGGAACAGGCTACAGTGCTTACAGAACGCGGCGAACCACACCAGCACGCCTTTGTACTTGAACGCCGGAATTCGATAGCTGATGGTCTCGGTGGCCTCGGCGGGTACAGCCGACCGAATCGCCGCGCGCATCTTGTTCAAGCTGCTGCGCGCCGGTTCCGGGACGCCGGCAACGTATTCATCAACCGTCTTCGGAACTGCCTTACGCTTCGCCGCTTTTTTCATGCCGCAGTGTTACGGGCGCTTCCATCTCAAGTCCATGCCTCTGTCCCATTTCGGTCCACCCCGCGTCCTCCCCTGTGCAAATTTCTGTCAAGTACCTTAACCGTTAGCTTTTCTCGCAACTCCATGATTCGCTGGCAGAAATAATCCTGAAATCCGTGTCTCACTTACCCTCCGGATTTGCTATCCTAAATATATAGGGACACAAGCCGAAACTTGTGTCCCTTTTTCTATGAAGAAGTCGCCCCGGCGGACCAACTCCTGCCAAGGCGCACAAACCCCTCGCCAGCGCGAACTCAACACCAAGCGTCGCGGAGAACTCGCCGAAATCGCCTTCGCCCACAAAGCCATCGCCCTCGGCTTCCCCGTCTGCCAACCTTTCGGCGACAGCGAACGCTACGACTTCATCCTCGACGGCGGCCAAGCCCTCTGGCGCATCCAGGTCAAATCCTCCACCCACATCCTCGCCGGCCTCTATCACGTCAACGCCCATCGCCGCACCATGGGCAAAGCCGTCCCCTATCTCCCCAACGAGGTCGATTTCCTGGTCGCCTACATCATTCCCGAGGACTCCTGGTTCATCCTCCCCCTAGCCCTGATCCAATCCCGCACCAGTCTGCTCTTCAGTCCCAAAAACTACTACCGAGGCCAAGGCATCTACGGCCCCTATCGCGAAGCCTGGCACCAACTCCGCGCCCCCCGCAAATGCCTCAACTGTGGGTGCAACGTCTAAGCCTCCAACGAACTTGTCATCCTGAGCGAAGCGAAGGACCTATGCATTTTGCCGCGCGCTCAACGACTGCCGGCCTGGGCACCACCCGTGTGGGGCGGACACTCCTGTCCGCCGCTTTTGACTTGTCCTTCGTGGTGATGAGGTCTTCAGATCCGCGTTAATCCGCGCAAATCCGCGGCGAAAGGTTTTGCCCGTGTGGGACGGACACTCTTGTCCGTCGCTTTTGACCTTCTCCGTGACTCCGTGTCTCCGTGGTGAATGGTTTTAAACGCGACCAGCCTGCCTCGAGATCACATTCACACTACGCGTCTCGGCACTCGGACCATTTGCCCGAGAGATATTATCCTAATCCGGAGTGAAGTGGCGCAGTCAGCACCCACACATTCGCAAAGAACGCGAGTACGTGGAGCACACGGCTCTGGTTTCCCCCCAACTCACCACCCACGCATTGTCATCCTGAGCGAAGCGAAGGACCTATGCAACTTGCCGGGAGCCACCCGACTGCCGCCCCAAGCACCAACTCGTGTGGGGCGGACACTCCTGTCCGCCGCCATTGATCTTCTCCGTGACTCCGTGTCTCCGTGGTGAATGGTTTTAGCCGCGATCAGACCACGTCGAGATCACACTCACACTACACGGCTCGGTACTCGGACCATTTGCCCGAGAGATATTATCCGAATCCGCGGGTGAAGTGGCGCAGGCAGCACCCACACATTCGCAAAGAACGCGATTGTGTGGGGCACCCGGCCAAGGCTGCCCGCTCGTCCGTAGGCAGCGCGAGCGCCCGTTTTAGAAGGTCAGAAACTTCCGGACTCATGGCGTTATTTTACTCCTCACACCCCAGAAGCAGCATTTGATTCGTCAATCCGCGTTGATCTGCGAAAATCCGCGGCGAAAGGTTTTGACGCGTGGGGCGGACGCCCTCGTCCGCCGCTCTCAACCGGCCTTGCACAACCGTATCCACTCGGATACAATGAAAGAGCGTGAACACCTTCGTCCGGTCGTCCGATTTCGACGCCTGGCTATCCAACCTGGCCGATCAGAAAGCCAAGGCCAGAATCCTGGCGCGCCTGCGTAGTGCGACTTTCGGAAACTTCGGCGATTGCGAACCCGTCGGTGAAGGCGTTTCGGAGATGCGGATTCATGTCGGCGGAGGCTATCGGGTCTATTACACGCGAACCGGCTCTACCGTTTACGTTTTGCTGATTGGCGGCGGGAAGGCATCGCAGGCGAAAGACATTCAGAAAGCGAAAACCATGGCTCGCGAACTCAAGAGGGCGAAACAATGAAGAAGAAAACCACCTACAAAGCATTCGACCCAGCGGCATATCTCGATAACGACGCGGTCATTGCCGAATATTTGTCGGCGGCTGCCGAAGATCCCAACCCCGACGTGTTCGTGGCCGCGCTCGGCGACGTGGCCAAAGCCCGCGGCATGGCGCAGATCGCCAAAGAAGCAGGCCTTGGCCGGGAGAGCCTCTACAAAGCCCTGAGTGCCGGCGCACACCCACGCTTCGAAACCATCAATTCTGTCCTGCACGCCCTGGGCGTGAAGTTCGTCGTGGTTTCCGAACCGGGGAGATAGGCGAGCGCCATCTCGTGTGGGGCCGACACTCGAGGAATTGGGGTCACTCCCGTCTGTCCCCGCATTTCTCCCGGGCAGGCGGTTGGCCGGCATCTCACCATTTAGCAACTGAAAACTGGAGGCCAATCATGAAGTTCAACATCAAAGCCTTGGCTCTGACGTCGGCGGTCCTTTGGGGTCTGTCCATGCTGGTGATGGGCCTGGCCAACTTGATCTGGGGCAACTATGGTCAGCAATTCCTCCAGACCATGTCGTCGGTCTATCCTGGTTACCATGCCACTCGCAGTCTTGGCGACGTCATCACCGGGACTCTTTACGGAGTCGTCGATGGTCTCATTGGCGGAGCGGTCTTCGCCTGGCTCTATAACCAATTTGCCAAGCCCGGCGCCTGAAAGGCAGGACCACCCGCCGACGGTCGCCAACTCAACCCGTATGGCGCGGACGCCCTCGTCCGCCGCTTTTGATCTTCCCCGTGACCCCGTGTCTCCGCGGTGAATGGTTTTCCGATCCGCGCCCGTGTAAAGCTGCGGGAAGCACCGTGGAAGGGCACGGCTTCAGCCGTGCCGCTCAGCCTAATTGGACATCAAGAATCGTCCCCGTCTGTCCGTGGAGTTCCGTTATCCTCTTGACGAAAGGAGAGACTATGAACCGATCAACGATGGCAATCTGCGCCCTGACGTTTCTGCTTGGTGTAATGGCTGGAAGCCTCCGGCCCATGCACAGCGTCATGGCCCAAGAAAAACCACAGGAACAGGATTGGATCATTCAACAATCGAAGGAACGCGCAAACCTCGATGCCTACATTTTCAACACGCGCGCAGGCGAGGCCTTCATGGTAAGAGAAGGCACGAAGACCCACGTGACACTAAAGCCCTAAGCTTCGACCCGCCCTCACGACGGGTGCCCCGCTCCTTGCCGGTTTTGCAAGGGGCGGGCTTTCGCGGAAAGCACCGACGTGTTCATCCATCACATCTTTTCCGAGAAACCATCCCTAACATCACCCCATGCCTCAGGGCCTCAAGCGATACTACGGCGCCGGCGACCTCCACTTCATCACCTGTAGTTGCTACAAACGGAGACCTTGGCTCGACTGCCCGTCACGTCGCGATCTGTTTCTGAAGATTCTCGAGCAGGTGCGGAAGGAACATCGGTTTGTCGTCCTCGGATACATAGTCATGCCCGAACACTTTCACTTGCTCATGACAGAACCTCAAGTGGGCGATCCCTCAACCGCCATGCAAAGCGTGAAACAGACGTACGCGCAGCGAGTGGTTCCAAGGCGCCGATGGCACGATCCCGCGAAGCGCGCGAAGCCCATGCCGATCTGGCAGCCGCGCTTCTACGATTTCAACGTCTATACCGAGCACAAGCGCATCGAGAAGCTGCGTTACATGCATTTCAATCCGGTCAAACGCGGATTGGTCGAAGAGCCGGAACAGTGGCCTTGGAGCAGCTTCCGTTACCACCACTACCGCGAGGAGGGCCTGGTCCGCGTCAACGAGACCGACATTCTTCAGATGAACATGCGACAGCCGGCTTGACCCACAAACCCGCCCCTTGCAACACCGGCAAGGAGCGGGGCACCCAGTTCTAATTTTGTGCCCGCGTCGTGCCACCGCAGAAGTCACGTTTTGACGCTCTTTGGTTCACCGGTCCCAAGGTTGTTATCGGGTGTGGATTGGGTTGCGGGTGCCCCGCTCCTTGCCGGTGTTGCAAGGGGCGGGCACTGCGTCAATCACCTCGCGTTAAGGGGCGGGCCACCCGCCC
>JBKQLO010000141.1:0-12163 GCA_052147055.1 Terriglobales bacterium | reverse complement strand
AAACGCGAATTTTACCTTTTACGTTTGTGCCGACCAAATACCCTGCGTCGCCAACGAGTGGGGCGGAACCAGTTTTGCGGCGCCCATGTGGGCCGGCTATCTGGCTCTTGCCAATCAACAGTCGGTTTCCAACGGCAACGGGCCGATCGGCTTCATCAATCCGACCCTTTATACGATTGGCTTGGGTTCGAGCTATGACAGCGATTTCCACGACATCACCAGTGGGAACAACGGCTATTCAGCAACAACCGGCTACGACTTGGCGACTGGCTGGGGCAGTCCGAACGGACCGGGCCTGATCAATGCACTGGCCGGAACCCCGTCGAGTCCTGGCTTCAGCCTTTTCGCCTCACCCGCTTCGGTTCCGGTGGCGCAGGGCAACTCGGGAAACTCCACCATAAGTAGTACGGTGACTGGCGGCTTTAACTCGGCCATTGCCTTGTCTGCGACCGGCCAGCCCACGGGCGTGACCGTGAGCTTCAGCCCAACTTCGATTACCGGGGCTGGGACTTCGACCATGACGATGGCGGTGGCTTCATCCACAGTCATCGGCACGTACAGCATTACCGTGACCGGAACCTCGGGCAGCACCAGCGAAACGACCACGGTCTCCCTGACCGTGACCGTGCCTTCCAGCTACACGATCGGCGCAGCACCCGCTTCGGTTTCGGTGGCGCAGGGCGGCTCGGGAAGCCCCACCATTAGTAGTACGGTGACCGGCGGCTTTGACTCGGCCATTAAATTGTCTGCGTCCGGCCAGCCAAAGGGCGTGACCGTGAGCTTCAGCCCAACTTCGATTAAGGGTGCTGGAACTTCGACCATGACGATGAAGGTGGGTTCATCCACAGTCGCCGGCACGTACAGCATTACCGTGACCGGAACCTCGGGCAGCACCAGCGAAACGACCACAGTCTCCCTGACCGTGACCGCGGCAACTCCTAGCTTCACCGTCAGCGCAGCACCCTCATCGATTAGCATTGCCAGGGGTAGCTCCGGCACCTTCACAATCACCACGGCTGTTTTTAAGGGCTTTGATAAGGCCATCACCTTGTTTGCGAGCGGCCAGCCAACGGGCGTGACCGTGAGCTTCAGCCCGGATATCGTTACCGGGGCTGGAACTTCGACCATGATAGTTAACGTCGGTGAGAGCGCCGCGCTTGGAGACCACACGATCACCATAAACGGCAAGAACGGAAGTGCGACCCACACGACTACGGTCACCCTCGACGTCCTGAACTAGTGCGGGTCCATTGTGCAGAATGTGCGCAGACGACTCCAGCGAAGCAATGCGAGGCTAAAAATAGTCAGGGCTAGATAGTCAGGTCTACAGTCACGTCTAAAGGTCGTCAGGAGCCTGGCGAGATTCTGCCGGATCTTGCGGCAAGCACTTTTCAGTCAACCTTGACTGTGAGCGAAGTGAGCCAAAGGCCAACAGCTAAAAGCCAAAAGCCGCCCTCCTAATTCTCACTCTCCACCGGCTTCGCTTTCGGAGCCCGCAGCGCCTTCGCCGGCTTGCCCGGATTCGCTGGCGTGGCCGGCGGAATCGGCGGAGCCGGAGCCGCGACCGCAACCGTCCCTTTGCGGATCTCAATTGCTCCCTTGTCGCAGTTCATCACCAGCCGCGGGCCGTTCGTTCCGATCGAACCGCTGGCGCTTGATTGTCTGTCTTTATTGTCGACTTTGATTTCGTCGAACTCGCTCGTGATCTCTCCTTCGTGCGTCCGCGCATCAACTTTGATCGCCGTATTCGGCGGAATCGAAACCTGCACGTCGCCCCGGCGGTTGTCGATCTGGATATTCCCCGGTTTGTACAGCCCGACCGAGACCGTCCCGTTTACGTCTTCCAGGCGCAGGTCGCCCGACAAGCCATCGAGCGTGATGTCCTTCGAGCGCGTCTTCAGCAGCATCGGTCCGCTCAACGAATCGGCGCGCAGGTCGCCAGAATCCAGATCCATCCTGCCATCCAGGCGCGAAAATTCCATGTCCGTGCGCGCCGAGCGGAAACTCACCGTCTTGCTCACTCGAACCAGCCGAGTTTCCCGAAACTCTCCATTCACGTGCACCGCGCCATCCACATCTTCCACCGCCACTTCGTTCGCCGCGCCCTGAACGGTCACGTCGCCCTTCACATGCCCCACCCGGACAGAACCACTCTCCATGTCCAGCGAGATGTTCCCGGTGTGGTCGTTGATGTTGACTTCTCCGCGATGATGGTCAACCTCCACATTGCTGGCCATGCCCGCGATCGTCACAGCGCCCCGGCCCGAGGTGATCAGCAGTGCGGTATTGACCGGCACATAAATATCCAAGTCGGTGGTCACGCCCTTAGCGCCCGCACCCTGGGTATTGGCGTTCAGCGTGAGCACCTTATCCCCCTGGGTAATCGAAGCATCGGTTTTGACGTTGTAGCGGTCGGCGTCCTGCTGATTTTCGGCGTGAATCTTCTTGCGCCAGGAGACCTTCACCTTTTTGTCGTCCGACACATTCACCGTAATCGTGCCGCGCTCGTCATTGATGTGCAGACTATTGATGTGCAGGCCGTCGCCGCCCGCTGGCAGGGCGTTGCTGAGTTCGCCGCTGTAGTCGAACGTCGATCCGCCAAATATCTCGTCGATTCCTTCATCATCCCCAAGGTCGATGTGCTCCCCGAGGTTCTTCCAGTCCACCCGCGCCGCCTGGGTTGCAATCAGTCCGGCCATGATCAGGAACAGCATCAGGAAAACCCCACCGACGCCAATGCCGCGCACCGGCTGGCCGTAGCGCTTCGCCTGTTCGTATTCGATCAGCTTCAGCACGCCCCACAGGATCAGCAGGGCAGGCCAGAAGCGCGCGAACAGCGATCCCAGGTGGTGAATATCCATGATCCCCATCGTCCCCAGCAGGAACAGGATCCCCATCAGGATCAGTACGACCGGACCGGCAATCGAACGGCGCGGAACGCGCGGTGGCGGACTCTGCGGCATCATTGGGCTAGCCATGGTTCACCTCACCCGTCGGCGGTACAGGCGGAATCGGCGGAGCCGGCGCAGAAGGTGGTGCGGGCGGAATCGGCCCTCCCGCAATTGGTGGCTTGGCGCCAAACCCCGTGAACGGAATGTGTCCCTCCACCGATGCGCTTCCCTGCAGCAATTTCAAAGCGCCCACCACCAGCAGAATTACCGGCCAGGTACGGTGAAAGCCAAGGCCGGACTCGTGCAGGTTGCTCAGCAGGAACAAGACGCCGATAGTAATAAGTATCACCGGCCCCGAAATCCGCCGTATTCGGCAGCGCGCACATTGGCACATAGTAAAGGCCAGCTTGGGGCCGATCATCCGCCGTGTCCGGCAGCGCGAACATTGACAGTCCGGACCATGCGAACCCAGCGTGCCCCAGTTGCGCAAGAACATCCAGCCGCCGATGAAGATCAAAATCACCGGCCAGAAACGATCCATTCCGAATTCGCCCAAGCCCATGGTGTGCAGCAGGAAGAGCACGCCCAGCAAAATAAGTACGATCGCACCCATCGGAACTTTGCTGGCCTCGATCTTTGTCCCGCCGCTAAAAGTTGCCGCCAGACCGTAAGGATCAGGAGGCGGCAGGCCGGCTTGAATGGCATGCGCCGAACGCACCGCATCGACAATCTGGTAAATGTAGAAGAAGCTGATGGCGATGCCGCAGATGACGCCGAGAGCTTCGCTGTGCCCGTTGTCGCTGGCGCTAATCCCCGCAATCAGCACACCAAAGATGGCCAGATGCGCCAGTCCCTTGGCATATTGCCCGGTGTAAACCGCGCCCACGCCAAAGGGAAAAAATCCGGCAAGAATGCCAGCCACGGCCGGGTTGGGGCCACTGCCTCCCGTATGCGACGGTGGAGCAGGCGCCTGCCCCGCCGCCGCCGCTGAGAATGTTGTCGGAGCGTAGCCGCCGGGAACAAAGCCCGCCGCTCCCGCCGCAACCCCTTCCATCCTCGCTCCCAGGCAGTCCTCGCAATAGATCACGCCCCGCACCGGACGTGTACAGTTCGCGCACAGTGCCTTCCCGCAAGTGCGGCAATAGGCCACTATTGACGCATCAGCATGATTGGCGCAATTCATACAAACCTCCGATTTGTGGTCGCCGCTGCAACAGGTGAAACATCCCTGAGCGCGGCTAAAACCGGCTGGCTGTACTCCTGGGAGTAGTTGCGATCCTGTCTTTGCTCTGGTTGCCCACTGGTATTGTTCTTGCGATTCTCTTTCGGTTCCGCGGGGAGCGGTTCGGCGGGTGGGTTGGCCCGCTTCAGCTCGCGCAGCTTCGATTCAATCTCGTACACGAACCGGACATTTTCGTAGTGCTGCACCACCCAGATCTGCGCCCCATTATACGCATGCCGCAAGGCTGCCGGCCGCAGGTCGACCTTGGCGACGTCCTTCGCCTTCACGCCCGCTGCGTTCAGCGCCAGCGAGAACGAGAAGAAGATCATCCCGAACGACATCACAAACCGCGGCTGCCGCACAAAGGACGCCACCGGTCTGATGAAAGAAGCGGAGAAAGAATCCCACCGCTCCCGCACCCGCTCGCTGAAAGGAGTCGTTCTGCCGTCGGCCGTCGCCGCCGTCGCCGAAAGTGATCGTCGACTAACCACCCCACTCGTAGCCGTCAGAATGTTGCGGACCAGAACAGCCGGAGGGTCGACTGCCTCGAGCGACCGCAGCCACTTCTGCCCCGCCTGCACCTCCGCGAACAGCGGACCGCAAACCCCGCAGACCCGCCGGTGAGCCTCGAAACTCTCTTTGCGAGCCGCGCTCAACTGCCCTTTCCCGTCCCGGGCGCCGCTGTCGGCATCGCTGTCTATGACCTCGCTAAGCAGCGCTTCGAACTCCGCGCACTCGACCCCGTGCTTGCTTTCCTCTGGCATCAGATCACCTGCCTATAGGTACGTTGTAGGAGGCGCGCAAGTTCCGCTCGTCCCCGGTTAATTCGTGACTTGACGGTCCCCTCCGGAACCCTCAAAGCCGTAGCGATTTCCCGATAGTCCATGTCCTGTAAATCCCTAAGAATCACCGCCTCCCGCAGCTCCGGAGACAGCTTCTGCAAAGCCAAATGCACCATTTCCCGCGTTTCCCGGCGTTGCACCGCCGCATCCGGAGGCACCCCCCGGTCCGCGATCTGCTCGCTAAGCGGCTGAGCATCCTCACGCTCGGAAGGTGCCGAATCCAAAGAATCCGTGATCCGGTCGCCCTTGGACTTCCGGAAGTGATCCACCAGCAGATTGCGGGTAATGGTCGTGACCCAGGTCATAAACGCGCCCTTACCTGCGTCATAGGTGTTCAAAGTCCTATACATCCTGATGAAGACCTCCTGGGTGAGGTCCTGAGCGTTCTCGGAATCCCCGGCAAACCGGTAGCAGACGTTGTAAATCCGCCGGTGATAGCGCTCGACAATCTCCTCCCAAGCCGCGGCATCGCCCCCGACGCAGCGACGGACGAGCAATCCGACAACCTGGGCTTCATCCAAACCGAACTCCGTAACCGCGCAGCTTTGAAGGGGCATCGCTTTAGCGATGCCGTAAGTTTCCGAAAATCAGAACGCCCCTTCAGGGGCCCGCCCCGAGTGTCTGCCGCTGCTGGCTCCCCTTTAACAGCACAAGAGAAGTACGTTTTTGTCGAGCGGGAAGTTCCCTTGAATCATGAAGCTAGCGATTGTAGCAGGAGAAGGAAGGTCTCCCACTAGGGTTGGGTTCCCCCCGGTGGGTTAAGGTTCCCCCTGTGTTCTTTCCCCCGTGTCCTCAGTGCCCCCCTGTGGTTGGCCCTTTTCTACAGCAAACTTCTCCGGGCCTGCAGGAGCAACAAAGATCACCCGGGGCAAAATTGACGTGGACTGCGACAAATGCGATCACTGGAACGGATTTGTCACCACGACGCCGAAATATTTCTGCCCCGCATTGAGATCTTCCGACAGGATTCGCGCGCACTCACCGCGTTCGGCCGCAGCGACGATCATTCCATCATAGAGATGGATTCCGTAGGCGCGGCGTGCTTCGACGGCCCGCCGAATCAGTTCCCCATCGGATACAACTAGCTTGATCGCCGAAATCTTGTCCAGGATCGCGGTCACAGCATCGGGAGTCGCTAATGGCGAAGCTTTGTGAAGCAACGCGGATGCAAATTCGGACAAGACCTGCACCGAAATCACAAATTTCCCCGCGACCGCAGCCTCCACCAGTTCCTGCGCGACTCTCTGTTTCTCGCGATCATTGAACTGATACGCGTATACCAGCACATTGGTATCGAGAAAGTCAGCGCCGCTCATGCAGGTCTTCTCGTTTCCAGATGCGCTTCCCCATGTTGAACTGATATTTTTCGAAGCTTTCTCGAAGCGCCTCTATCTCCCGGCGCTTGCGCCCGGATTTTGCATGCTCAGCGGCCAGTTCTTGCAGATGCGCGCGCACCAATCCGGTCAGCGTAGTATCGCGCTCGACCGCAATCTTCCGGACTTCCCTGACCAGATCATCATCCAGCGAAAGCGTGATATTCATGCACCCATAATAAGGGAAACCCTTAATAAGGGCAAGCTGGACGAGGGCGGGTGGCCCGGACTTCGCGTCCATCCCAACCCCTGAAGGGTGCCCCGTCCAAGCTTCGCTTGGGCGGGTCCTTTGACTTTTTTCATCACATCCAAGCTGTGAGCGCCATCACAGACGTCTGACCCACCATGCGCGACAATGGGAACTGAATGGGGCAGTGAAGAGGTGTGCCGTGAACCAAGACGGCCCTCGAAGCTGCCCCAAAGCCATTTGCAGCGCAATTTGGGGAGCTAAGTTGAGGCGTTTAGCGGGCGTGAGCGAAGCGGGAGCCCGCTGCCGAAAATCCTGAGCGAAGCGAACGGATCTCCTAAGTCCTTATTCTGGAATATTTTGACTATAAGTCCTTTAGACCCAAAGATCTGGCGGCATTTTCTTCCTAACCCCATGATTCCAATCAGACCGGGGGTGGGGGGTACCCCACTGGCAAGCTTTGCCAACCATCGTTGGCGGGTGGCCCACATCCCTCCGGCGGGTTAGGTATTACGCAGGTTACGAATTGTCAGCAGAGAGGAAAACGGGGGGTGCCCCACTTCTCGCGCCTTTCGGTTGCCAAGACCTGCCCTACGCGAACCGCACCTTAACATCAGGCCCCTTATCCAGGTGAATGCTGTCAATAAATCGCGCCCGTCCCGTCCTCAAAGTCAGAATCACCGAGGAAGTCCGAGTCCCCTCGCCAAAGAAGCGGACGCCTTTCAGCAGCGCCCCTTCGGTCACGCCCGTCGCGGCGAAGATCATCTGCTTCCCCGGAGCCAGATCCTCCGCTTCGTAGATTTTGTTCTTGTCTTTAATCCCCATCTTCGCAATGCGCTCTTCCAGATCCGGCTTGTCGATGATCAGCCGTCCCTGCATGTATCCGTTGAGGCAGCGGATCGCGGCCGCCGTGATCACGCCTTCCGGTGCGCCGCCCGATCCCATGACCGCATGCACCCCGGTTCCGATCACCGCCGCGGCAATGCCCGCCGAGAGATCGCCGTCGCCAATCAGCTTGATGCGCGCGCCCGCCTTCCGGATATCGGAGATCAACTTCTCGTGCCGCGGACGGTCGAGCACCACCACCACCAGGTCCTCCACGCCGCGATGCAGCCGGCGCGCGATATTTTTCAGGTTCACGGACACCGGAGCGTCCAGTTCCACCGCGTTCTTGCACGACGGCCCCACCACGATTTTTTCCATGTAGCAGTCGGGAGCGTGCAGCAAGCCGCCTTTTTCCGAAGCCGCCAGCACCGTGATCGCTCCCGGCGATCCGGTGGCGCACAGGTTCGTCCCTTCCAGCGGATCGACCGCGATGTCGATTTCTGGAACCTCGCGGCCGTCCCGATACGTTCCGCCCACCTGCTCGCCGATATAAAGCATGGGCGCGTCGTCGCGCTCGCCCTCGCCGATCACGATCGTGCCGCGCATCGGGACAGTGTCCATCGTCTTGCGCATGGCCTCCGTCGCCGCCTGGTCGCTCAGCGGACGGTCCCCTTGGCCCATGGTGCGCGCCGACTCGATGGCCGCGATCTCCACCACGCGCAAAAATTCCAGCGCCAGATCGCTTTCAATGTTTTCTCCAAAATTCTTCGCGCGCGGCTCGGGACGGGTTTGAGTGGCCATAAATTCCTCCAAAATAAATGCGACCATGAAATATAGTCTCTTCGGAGCGGAGATGGAAGGGCAAGCCTCACACCGTGGCAAACCGTCTGCTAATCTTCCTTCATGACCTCCGAACCCATGCCCGCTGAACCCACGACCCCTGACCCGACGCCCACCGAACCCGCGACCGCCGCAGCAGCGTCCAAAAACCGCAAGGAACCTGCCTATCTCTTCTCCGAGAAGCAGGTTGCAGAAAAAAGCGAACTCGCCCGGCGTTTTCTGGACAACCGCACCCGTCTGAATGAAAATGTCCACAAAGCCGACAACCTCCTCGTCAAACGCTTCTACATCCTGGATCACAACACCTACCTCGAAGGCGCTCTGCCCGCGAAATACAAGGAATTGATGGGCTTGGCTGCCTCCGCCTGTTTGCGTTGCGATGACTGCATCTGCTACCACGCGATTCAGTCCTATCGTCTGGGCGTGACCCGCGCCGAGCAGGAAGAAGCTATCAACGTGGCGCTGGTGGTAGGCGGCAGCATAGTGATTCCGCACATACGACGGGCATACGAATTGCTGACGGAACTCTACGGCTGAGTGGGCACCTCGCGCGCCCCGCGCTAAAGTCCCCGCTTGAGAAACTTCCGGAGAAACCTGGAATCCCCGGCTTTACACAATGACCAAATCACCGTCGGCAACTACCCGAATCTCGCCCGGTGCTCTTTCAAAACGCACCGGTCCATCACCACAAACATTCCCGCCTTTCGCGCCTTCTCCGCTGCGCGTCCGTTGATCACGCCTTCCTGCAGCCAAATCGCCCCAATCTTCAACTGGATCGCCTGCTCCACGATCTCATCCACATACTCTGGCCGCCGGAACACATCCACCAGATCGATCTTCTCCGCCACTTCGAGCGGCATTTCGAGCAAAGACGGATACGACTTTTCTCCGAGCGCCTCCGCGATCTGCGGATTCACCGGGATAATCTTGTATCCGGCCGCCTGCATGTATGCGGAAACGCCGTGACTCGGCCGCATCGGACTTTCCGACAATCCCACCACGGCAATCGTCTTCGTCCGTGATAACAATTCGTAAATAGGATCGGATGGCTTCAACCGCGGCTAGCCCTTTCCGCTTTTCTTTTCCATTCTCTGCTTAAACAGGCGCATCGCCGCTTTGCGAATCGTGTCCGAGACCTCTTTGTTGTCCGCCAGATTCTTCAGGTCGTGAGCCAGCAGGTTCTTCACCAATGTCAGCGAGACATCGAGAGGCGTGCGTGGGTTGCAGACCAGGTTCCGCGTGATGCAGTAATTCTTCATGAACTTCCGCTTCAGCGGAATCGTGCGCAGCACCGCCTCCAGCACATTCTTCTGCGCCGCAAAAGTTTCCACCTCGCTCTCCGAAACCTTGGGCGACTCCAGCACCGCCACCGCCACCAGCTTCGTAGCATCGCGAATCAGGATCGACCGGTCCTCCTTGCTGCCGCGCATCGCCAGCGCGATCCGGCTCTTGATGTCGAGCCTGGAAATTTTCATCAGCGCGCTGTCGCGCCTTTCCGGATGGGCTGGAATTGGTGGCCTCTTGCCATGGGCAGCGACGACGGCCCCTGCGGACTTTCCCGCTGCCGCCGGGTTCCCGGCAGCCGCGTCAGCACTGGCACTGCCAGTGGCCGTAGCGGCCGGCGGTACATCCTCACCCGCCTCGACCCCCGCGTCTCCGTGCCCCAATCCAATGGCCTGGAACGGTTTGTCTTTTTCCGCGGCCAGCTCCACCGCGTTGTCTTCCAGATACTTTGTGACCGTACTCTCGATAACGTCGCCCGGAACGCCCGCTTCACTTTCGTCCGAATCTGCTACCCGTCTGCTTTCCAGAGCAGCCAGCTTTTTTGCAATCTCGCCAAGTTCATTTGGGCGCAGGTGGGCATTCGCCTGCAATGCCTGCACCAGCCGCGGCGAATTCATGACTCGCGGGCTCGTCAACAAAGCTTCTACGGCCCAGCGCGCCCCTGCCACGGCCACCCCGTCCAGCGACTCTTCGCTCACCGCCGGATTCTCCGCCAATGCCGGCAGCAGGGAAGTCCGCAGATTCTCCGGAGAAAGAAAATATCCCAGCACCTCGGGGCTGGTCTTGGGATCGGCAGCCGCGGCCAGGCTGGCTTTCTCGTCCCAACCGGCAAGCGTTAGACGCGCCTGCTCACCAAACAATTTGTTATGGAGCGCCAGATGAACCAGGATCTCAATCGTCTCCCCAGGCGGCGCCGCGAGGGCGCCGCGCGCCGCCGAATGCATCAGGTTCGACGGAACCTCCGAATTGCGGATCAGATCAAGCATTCGCGCCATGGTTCATCTCCCCGAATTGTCTGCGGATTTTTTCTGCGCGACCTTCTTCGCGAACTCCTTCGACGCCCGCGGTTTCCTGCCCACTGCCCGCTCCAATTCCGCGACTGCAATCTCAAGTTCGCGCGTGATGCGGTTCGGGCTGCGCCGCTGATATTCGTTGCTCAAGGCGCGATAGTACCAGAGCGAGCCTTCCTTCTTTCCCGTAAACCGTGCCCAGATGTTTTCCCCGTGTTGCCGGTAATCTGCCAGAATCGTGCGCACGTTGTGCAGTTTGTCCGACGCCGAAACCAGCCGCGTATTGACGGCGGCACGCTTCACTTCGCGCAGGTAGTCTTTCTTCCGCTCCAGCCACTCCGGTTTCGGCTCGCCGATCGAATCCGTACAACCCTCCACCATCTTCGCTACCCGCGGACCAAACTGCTTGCGCACCTCGCGCAGCCTCGGCATGCCGCCGCAATCCTCGACCACATCATGCAGCAGCGCCGCAATTGCCATATCTTCGTCACCACCGGCTTCCAGCACCAGCGACGCCACCGCCATCAAATGCGAGAGATAAGGCACTGCCGATTGCTTCCGCGTCTGTCCGGCGTGCTTCTCAGCGGCATAGCGAAAGGCGCGGTGCAGACGGGGTCCAAGATAAGGTGGCTTCAGCGAAATCTTCCCTCTCATTTTCATAAAACCAGAGTTCGAATCGGCGATTTTTCCTCGTGTCTCCCTGTGTACCTCTGTGTCCCCGGTGTCCCCTGTGGTAAAGACTTAGCCGCGTCCGTCTGACAATTCGAAGTGTGTCTAAGCCTTTTTCTCGCCCCGCCGCATGCGCAGATAAGCCTGCATCAAAGGCTGCAGATCGCCATCCAGCACACGATCCACGTCGCCGATCTCCAGTTTCGTGCGGTGATCCTTGATCATCCGGTAAGGTTGCAGCACATACGACCGTATCTGCGAACCGAAATCAATGTCGAGCTTCGAATCCTCAATCTTTTTAGTGACCTCGCGCTTTTTCTCCAGCTCAAACTCGTAAAGTTTGGAGCGCAGCATGCTCATCGCCTTCTCCTTGTTCTTGTGCTGCGAGCGCTCGTTCTGGCAATTGGCCACCAGGCCGGTCGGGATGTGCGTGATCCGCACCGCCGAATCGGTCGTATTTACGTGCTGTCCACCCTTGCCGCTCGAACGGTAAGTGTCTATCCGAATATCCTCAGGTTTAATGACGACCTCAATGCTGTCGTCGATCTCGGGCGAAACATACACGCTGGCAAACGACGTATGCCGCCGCTTCGCCTGATCGAACGGCGAAATCCGCACCAGCCGGTGGACGCCGATCTCGCTGGTTAAATAACCGAACGCATACTGGCCAATCACGCCAAACGTCGCGGACTTGATTCCCGCTTCTTCGCCGGGCTGGTAATCGGCCTAGTCCCCGCTGTCTGATTCGAGGATCTGCAGGCGCAGGACAGTTGCCGGCCCTCCGTCGGGGAACTTCTCCAGGAATGACGCGGAGGCGCCCGGCTTCAAAGACCAGAACCCGGTGGACTTTCCCTTGGGGCTGCTCACGACAAACTTGAGGCTGACGCTGGAGTCGTTGTCATTGCGGATCTCGATGTCATAGTCTCCCCAATCCGGGTTCCACCGGTAGTGCCACGCGATGTGGGTGTCTTTGACCGTCCGCCACGGCTGCCATCCCTCGGCATGAGCCTTCTGCTGGAC
>JBKQLO010000140.1:0-2652 GCA_052147055.1 Terriglobales bacterium | reverse complement strand
GGACATTTTCAATTCGATCCGCGACGCCGTTTTTAAGCCGTTGAACATGAGTCAAGGTAGTTTGTCCACTCTACGCACGGACAACAGCGCGTCCGGCAAACCCTTTGGCGGTTACGGACTGTTTTTCCTTCAGGATGACATCGCCAAGATCGGCCGCTTCCTGAACAATAGCGGCGGAGTCATTAAAGGTCTGACGAAGAACGCACAGGTGCTCGATCCAACCCGGCTGCAGGAGTCTCTATTCCGCACTGCAAGTCCGGCCACTCTCGGTGTACCCGTACCCGATACGGGGACACCCGTTGTGCCGAACACATTCCGTTATCACAATCAGTTCTGGGCGAAGCACATGACGACTGCGGAATTCCCACAATACCGCTGTAATTTCTGGGTGCCTTTCATGAGCGGCTACGGCGGCAACACGGTGCTGCTGCTGCCGAATGGAGCAATCTATTACATCTTCAGCGACGGCAACGAGTTCATCTGGTACACGGCAGTGAATGAGATCAACAAAATCGCACCGCTCTGTCATTGAGTATTTTCGGGAATGTTTCCGGCGGAGAGCCGGTCGTACGCGCTGCGACCGCCCACAAATGTCTGAAGGACTTTCACGTCTTTGAGTTCATCTGCGGGCACGGTGAGGACATCGCGGTCGACGACAATAAAGTCAGCGAGTTTTCCGGGTTCGAGGGCTCCCTTGCGGTCCTCTTCGAAGCCGGCGTAGGCCCCGTTATGTGTATACAGTGCGAGCGCCTGTTCGACAGAAATGCGTTCCTCAGGGGCTAAGATCTGGCCGCTCTGCAGGTCTCTGCGAACAACCGCGGCCCAGATTCCCCACCAGGGGCTGATTGGTGTCACCGGAACATCGGAACCAGCGGCCTCGATGATTCCGTTTTCGATGTAGGACTTCGCCGGATACGACCACCGCACACGCTCTGGCCCGTACTTAAGAAACCAGCTTCCAATCCAATACACAAACGGAGGATTGCCGTCGACCAGCACATTGAGTTCGCGCAGACGTTTTTGCACTGCCGGAGTGGAAATACCGGCGTGCACGATGCGAAAGCGGTGGTCTTTCAGGCCAAGCTGTTGGATCACTGCGGCGTAGGAATCGAGCACCTCGTCGATGGCACGGTCGCCGATGGCATGCGTCTCCAACTGCCAGCCTGCCCCGGCAGCAAGTAAGTGGGCCTTCTGCATATCGGCTGGTGTCCAGCGGAGCACTCCCAGGTTGTTCGGTTCGCCGAGTACTCCCGGCGGATAAATCGCAATGGTGCGGGCGCCCATGCCGCCATCGGCAAACATTTTCGCGGCCCCGAACTTCAGCTGATCATCTCCGAAGCCGGTATGCACGCCCATCTGCGCGAGTTTCTCCGCGTCGGCAATGCTGCCAATCCTGGGCGACATTTGCACACGTATCTTTAGCCAGCCGCGACGCCATGCCTCTTGGTAGCCGCGCATTTCGTCGGCCGAGATGTAGATGTCGTGAATGGTAGTGAGGCCAACCTCTGCTGCCTTCTCGGAAATGAGCTTGGCGGCGCGCACGTTAATATCAGGCGGATCTTTGGGAAGGAGCGTTGCGACAAGTCCCATCGCTGTGTCCTTGAGGATTCCGGTGGGTTCTCCAGCCGCGTCGCGCTCAATCAGTCCACCTTGCGGATCATGAGTAGCCTTGCTAATGTTGGCCAGCTTGAGCGCCGCGCTATTGGCCACGCCCAGGTGACCGCTCACGTGCTTCAGATAAACGGGATGGTCCGGTGAGACTGTATCAAGGTCTTGCCGAGTGATGTAGCGGAGCTCGGCGAGTTTGGAATCATCCCAGCCGGAACCAACGATCCACTGTCCTCGGGGAAGCGTCGCGGCGCGGCGCGCTACGGCTTGCGTGATCTCCGCGATGGAATGGACGGCGGGGTATCCCGCCTCAATCTCGCCACGCAAAATGCCCTTCACCCACTCCATGGCATGAGTGTGGACGTCAATCAGTCCTGGCAGAACGGTGCGCTGGTGCAAGTCGAGCAATTGGGTACGGGAACTGGCGCATCCTGCGAGCGCGCCTTCATCGGCGAGGGCGAGGATTCTGCCATCACGCACTGCCATGGCGCTCACCACTCTTCTTGCTCCGTCCATCGTAACGATGTGACCATTGCGAACGAGCAGGTCAGCATCCGTGCATGTCTGGGCGACGGCGGGAGTGAACCAGAGGGTCGCAAGCAGTAATATCAGTCCTGTAACCTTGTGTCGACGTTTCATGGGTCTCCTTGGTGCATTGGGCTGCGAGTCTTAGAAAGTCGCCGGGGTGTTCACCCACAAAAGCGATGTCTCCTTCTTGCTGAGGTTCTGCCAGCGGTGCGCCTGTGTGCTTTCAAAGTACAGGCTATCACCGGGATCGAGAACATAACGTTCGACCTCATCCAACCAGACCTCCAGCTTTCCCTGCAGCACGAAAATAAACTCTTCGCCTTCGTGGCTGTACGAACCCCCGCTGCCGGCGCCCGGAGCAATGCGAAACAGGTGCGGTTCCATCATCTTGTTGCCCGAGGCTAGCAGGTCCATTTCAACCCCCGCATTCGGCTTCAACACCTTGCGATCGCGGGAGCGTACCAGGCGCCCCCAATTGTCTTCATCCTCAAAGAACGACAAGACATTCGTCTTGTA
>JBKQLO010000139.1:0-10562 GCA_052147055.1 Terriglobales bacterium | reverse complement strand
AAACCAATAACCCCTCTAAGAATGAGGTGAGGAATGAGGTGGGGCTGGATGTAAGTCACCACGCCCGCATCTCTCAGAGGGGCGGGGAGAAGTTTTTTTCCTTGACATCCTTTTTCATAGGATGAGTGCTATTAATCTGCATTCGTGGCGCAGGACAAGGACTCGATTGTCGGAGTGAGACTCTGCGATCCGCGCGGTCGGACAGCACGGTGTGAAAGGTCAAGTCTTGGCTCTTACATGTCAGGGAACCCCGAAACGCAGGTGTCAGGCATCAGGTCTCAGGAGACTCCCTGTTGACTTTGTTTTTCCTAAGACCTGACACCTGAGACCTAAGACCTGGTCGGTTCAGGCCGCCACATGGTGCGTCAGCCCGCGCTTCAAGGAACTCACCACATCCTGGTTGCGCGGTTCACAGATGTCGGACGCGCCCAGATTCAGTGCCTCCGTCCATAGCTTGTCATCCGCCAGCCTGTGAGTGCCCACGATGCAAAGCTCGGGGAACTCATGATGCAAATGTTTGACTTCGTCCGGTCCCGAGGTTTCCAGATCCAGCACCACCGCTTCCGCCCGATGCCGGGCAACCGCGGGACGGACTTCCTGGCACGTGCGGGCCAAATGAACGGAATCAAAGTGCTGGGATAGACTGACCGCCAGAGTTTGCGCAGTTCTGGGGTCATTCTGATAAAGGACTACACAGAGTGGTTCCATAACTACCCCCTGACTACACCGCGATTACGCGGCGGCCGTGGCTGCGACAGCAAACTGCTAGCACAGGCGTTGTCAATTCCGATCCGAATGCGAACCGCGCTATTTGCGCGACGCTTTCTCGGCCGGGGGCTCGAACGGTTCAGTTTGCAGCTTTCCGTTCTGTTTTAACAGAATCTCTACTTTCCCTTCCGCTTCCTCCAGTTGCTTCCGGCAGGTCGCGGAGAGTTGCATGCCTTCTTCAAATAGCGTCAGAGACTTCTCCAGAGGAACCTCCCCTTTTTCCAGTTCCTGAACGATCTTCTCCAGACGCTCGAGGCATTCCTCAAACTTCACCAATCCAATTGCTCCTACACTCTATTGTAATGCCGCTTTCGGTGCGAAATGTCCAGCAAAATTTTGCAATCTTGTGAATCCTCTGGGCACGTGTGTTTCAAAACTGAACATTTCAAAACTACACAGGAGCCGACTGTTTCGACCCGAGAGCCTCCAGCACGTCCACCGCCGAGCTATATCGGCCCTGGGGAGCGCTGATCTGAGCTCCCTGCACTCGCTCCCGCACCGCCTTGAGCATTTCGCGAGCGATGGCGACGCCTTCCTCGCGAGCCGCCTCCGGACTTGCGGCCTTGCTCATCCGGTTCAGGATTTCGTCCGGTACCGAGACCCGCAGCTCGTTCTTCATGAACTCGGCGTTGCGCACACTCACCAGCGGCCAGATTCCCGCCACTACCGGAATGCGGCAGTGTTCGATCCGTTTCAGGAAATTCTCCAGCAGGCTGAGATCGAATACCGGCTGGGTCACAACGTATTCCGCTCCCGCTTGCACCTTGTACTCAAAGCGCTTGATCTCTTCATCCAGGTTGGGTAGCCCGGGATTTGCCCCTACGCCGATGACGAAGCTGGTTCCGGCGCCGATCGGGTTGCCGCCAAGGTCCAGTCCCCGGTTCAGGTTGTGGACGATATTCACCAGTCCAATGGCATCCACGTCAAACACCGCCGTCGCATCGGGATAGTTCCCCATCTTCGGCGGATCTCCAGTGATGCAGATCAGATTCCGGATTCCGGTAGCCGCCGCCCCCAGCAGGTCGGACTGAATGCCCAGCACGTTTCTGTCGCGACACGTGTAGTGCAGAATGGCTTCAATGCCAACCGCCTGCTGCATCAACAGCGACAAGGCCTGGTTGCTCATGCGCGCCGAGGCCCGTGGGCTGTCCGGGATGTTCACCGCGTCCACGCCCACCGATTTGACGAACTTCGCGCCCTCGATTTCCTTTCGGATGTCGATGCCCTTGGGCGGCACGATCTCGACCATGGTCACGAATTCCCCGGCCGCCAGCTTGGCGCCCAGGCCGGAGCGCTCCGCCATGGGAATACTCGCCGGAGCCGATGGCGCTACTCCCGAATGAATCGCCTCCGTAATCGCGGTCTTGCCGCGCGCTTCGCGCACCCGCAAAGCGGATTTCATGGCGCGGATATGCTCCGGCGTCGTTCCGCAGCATCCCCCAATCAGCTGTACTCCGGCCGCCACGAATTTTCGCGTGTAGCTCGCCATGTATTCCGGCGACCAGAGATAGATATTTCGCCCTTCGACCGAGCGCGGCATACCGGCGTTCGGCTGCGCGGCCAGCGGAAGGGAAGTCACGGCTCGAACGCGCTCGATGGCGTCGAGCATGGCGACCGGTCCCACGCTGCAGTTGATGCCCAGCACGTCCACGTTCCATTCCGTCAGCCGCGCGGCGAAGGCCTCGGGGTCGGAGCCGTCCAGGCAGTTCCCGTCCTCGTCAATCGTCACTTGGGCGACGATAGGAATCTTCGGATTCACCTCCCGGCAGGCCAGCACCGCCTGATGTAACTCCTCGACGTAGCCAAAGGTTTCAAGCATCAACAAATCGACGCCGCCCTCCACCAGTGCCGCGATCTGCTCGCGGAATGCCGTCCGAGCCTCTTCAAATGAAGTTTTGCCCAGTGGTTCAATGCGAACCCCCAGCGGGCCAATCGATCCAGCCACCCAGACGTCGAAACTCTTAGCCGCCTCGCGAGCCACGTGAGCGCCCGCCACGTTGATGTCGCGCACCCGGTCCGCCAAGCTGTGCCGCGCCAGGCGAAAGCTGTTGGCGCCGAAAGTATTGGTTTCGACAATCTCCGCGCCCGCCTGCAGATAATCATGATGGATGCCCCGAATCAGTTCCGGCTGCGACAGGTTCAGCTCGTCATAGCAGCGGTTAATGAAGATGCCCTTGGCATAGAGAAGCGTCCCCATAGCCCCGTCACAAAGCACGGGCGATTGCTTCAGACGCTCAATAAAGTTACGTGCCATCTTCTTGAGAATACAAGATGCAGCGGCATAATTGAATCATTGAGCGATTGTGGCATTGAATCATTGAAGGTCAAAGGCTCTTGGATTTTCAATGCCTCAGTGTCTAAATGCCTCAATGATTCAATGCCCTTTCTGCCTTTGCTATAATCCTTATTCTCGCATCCAAGTGATTATCCGGCATGAGGTTGGAGTCCCAGACTTTGAAAAGATTGCTGATCGTTGTGTTGTTCCTGCTGCCCGCGACTTTGATGTGGCTGAGTTGCGTCGGCAGCTCCTCCAGTAGCGCCTCAAAAAACAGCGGTCTCGCCTACCGCGCCTTTATCTCGAATTACGTCACTTCCGGTTCTAGTTCGTTCGCTGGTGTGTATATCCTCAATGCTCTCAACGATACGCGTGGGCCCTTAGCCCCGATTTCCGCCGGCAACACTCCGGGAATAATGGTGGTCACGCCCAACATGGCCCAGACCCTGGTCTTCAGCGGCAACGGTACGCAATTCTCGGACAACCAGTTCACCATCGTCAACAACGCCACCGAATCCCCCACCGGTCACGTGGGCTTGCCCGGCATGACCTATAGCTTCGTGGTTTCGCCCGACAGCTCCACCGCTTACGTCGCCGTGCCCACGGGCGCGGTGACCGGGCAACCATCACCCGGAGTCATTGGAGTCATCAATCTGAGCTCGGCCGGCGTCACCTCCATAATTAGCTGCCCGCCTGTGAACCCGACCAACCCCGTCTGCGTTTGGCCCGCCACCGTGCCTCAAGGATTCAATCAGCCTTACCGGTTTCTCAGCATGGGCAATACCGGCACTCGCCTGCTGGCTTTCAGCCAGGGCGCGGATTCCGTCGCGGATACGATTGCGGTGATCACACCCTCGAGTGTGGCAACGGACTATCCCGTTATCACTTTCGTGCCCGGCTTTGACCATCCAGTGGCGGCGTTCTTCAACAGCGACGACACCGCCGCCTACGTGCTGAACTGTGGCGCCGAGTGCGGTGGGCAACAGGCCAGCATTCAGACTCTCGATTTGACGACGAATACCGCAGGCCCGCCTGGCGTCGTCTGCACTCCCGGTGGAAATCCATCGTGTATCGGTACTCTCAACCTGACCGCCGGCAGTGTTGCTCTGCTCAATGGTTCGACCATGTATGTAGCCGGCACTCCGCCACCTGCCGGGGGAGTTCCACAGCAGCCCTGCACAGGGGAGACGACTGCGGCACAATCCTGCGGGCTGCTCAGCATCATTGACCTGTCCACCATGACGGTGACCAATTCCGGGATCATCATCACCGACGGATATCACAACAAAATCTCGCTTGGCCCTAACGGACAGCTCTTCATCGGCGCCAGCACCTGCACCGAGATCGTTCCACCCATTCCGCCGCCGGCCGGAGCTGAGACCCGTGGTTGCCTATCTATTTACAACACGCTGACAACCACCGTGGGCGGTACTCCGCCTGGGGCCGTTGCAATTCCTGCCGAGAACGGAGACGTGACCGGCATCCAGCCCATCGGCACGCGCCAAGTGGTCTACGTGGTCCAGGGCGGATCACTCTACATCTACGACGCCACAACCGATGCCCTGTTGTACAACCCGTCCAATCCGTTTAACCCGGGTCAGATCAACGGCCTCCTAGGCTATTTCATCGACGTCAAGACCGTCGATTTTTGAGGGGCGCTGTCCATCGTTCGCGGTTGAACTCGGTTCTGGCGAATGGCTGACGACCAGCAACTAACGACCAACGACTGCCTTCCCTACCGTGGCTCGAGCGTCATCTCATGCGCCCGGTGCTGCTCGATCGCCGCCTGCGAGAAGGGGAAGGCGAAGGTCGAGCCTCCGTACCAGGCCGCCCATTGGTCCATGTAATACGGACTGAGGAAGATTCCGCTCTCTCCCGTCACCAGGTTCAGCGTGCTTTCGTCAAAGTTCGCGAAGTTCCACGTCAGCCGCTCGGAGGGGCCAAACCCGCGGTCCACCTGCTTCACCGTCTGCCCGCTCCCGCTCAACGGATGCATTCCCGGCCCTGTGAAGCGCCCAATCAGCGGAAGCCGGCTGAGCACGAGATGATGGATTTCAACCGGATAATTCTTTCCCCACTTCCACTCATTAAGGTCCGAGGGAGGTGCTGCAGCCGCTCGCGAAGAATCGCCCGCCTGCTTCACGACCTTCTCAAGCGCAGCCGTCAGCAGGCTCTCGTAATCGGAGTATCCCGGAGGCAGCCAGCGCACCGGCTGCTTGGTCAGCACATTTTCCAGCCACACCGTCGACATCATCCAGCGATAGCTCTTCCAGCTCAGCGCCCCACGAAGAGCCGGCATTGAACTCAAATCCGGCAAAATGCTATCCGCCGCCGCACCCAGCTTCGGCTCCAGCAGCAACCGCGCCAGTTCCTGACGCGCCTTCGTCTCAATCGTCGGCGCCGCTGAATCCGCCGACATCCGCCCATCCCAGTCGCGCAGGATTTCCGCTGCCCGCTTGGCGCGATCGGACGCGTTCGAGGCGTGATCGATCGCGTATACGAATTTGTCGGCGCAGAAGCGATCGTAGGTCGATGACACATCCATCTGTAGCGCCAGCATATCCGCGGGCGCAAACTTCTTGCCCGATTCGAGCACCCGATAGATCCGATCCGTCCGCCAGGGCGCTTCCCATTCCGTGCTGATCGAATATTTGTAGCCCTCTGGAGTGATGCGCCCGTTGGCGGTCGCCAGAATTCCCGACGGTGGATCATAAACATGCGGCATCTCGTCGAAAGGAATCCAGCCTTTCCACTCGTGCACATCGTCGCTGCCGCTCACCGGCAGGCTGCCATCGCCCACCGCGCGGATCGGCACGCGCCCCGTCGCCTGATATCCGATGTGGCCATCGACGTCTGCGTACATCACGTTTTGCCCGGGCGCGCCAAGGTTCGAGAACGCCTTCCGAAACTGCTCCCAGTTCTCCGCGGTGTCCGCGTCGAAGAACATCAATCCCATGCCGTCCTGCAACGTCCAACGCAGGGCAATCTTGCGCGTCTCGCCCGGAAGCAATTCAGTAATAATCGGTCCGTGCCGCGTCGTCACCACGTCAAGCGTCACATTCGGCTTTCCTTTGACGTGAATCGTTTCCTGCCGGTGCTGCGCATCAAGCCATCCTGCCGGAGTCTTGTACTGCCCCTGCGCATTGAACTCCTCTATGAAGTCGTCTTCCACGGTTGGCCCAACGTTGGTGAATCCCCAGCCGATGCGCTGGTTGTGGCCGACAATAACGAACGGAACTCCCGGCAGCGTAACGCCGGCGACGTCGAAGTTGCCGGGTTTTGGTTCTGTTGATGTCGCGGTTGTTGTTCTCAGGTGCGCCTCAAACCACAGGTTCGGCATCTGGTGGTCCAGGTGCATATCGTTCGACAGCAGCGGTTTCCCCGAAACTGTATGCTGCCCGGAAACGACCCAGTTGTTCGACCCCGGCCGAAAAGAATCATCGGGGTATCCAGCCCCGGAGGAGTATTCAGTGCCGGAAGAGAATCCAGCCCCGGAGAAATATCCAGCCCCGGAGGGGCGTCCGAGCTTAGCCCAGCGCTTCAGCGCTGGGAAAACTGGAACAAACGATTCAAGTCCCGGAGGGACGACCAAGTTCTCATTTACGAGACCAGATCCCGGAGCCAGCGCGGAAGTCAGCCGTCCCGTCCCTCCAGCCGGATCAACCTCTTCGTCGTCATCGTCGTCTTCATCGCCATGGTTGCGTGCGGGTTCATCCTCTATCCGCCGCACTTCGGTTGGAGGACGGTCCCGCCAGGAAGAATTGACGTACAGGTCCGCCGTCAGTTCCGGTCCCAGCTTCGCCAGAATTTTTTCTCGCTCCAGCGCATGCTCGTAAGGGTAGTGGTTCAGATACTCCACCAGGAGCGCGCCCACCAGCAAGGAATCCGTCACCGTCCACGGCCGCGGCGTGTACTTCATCAGGCGGAATTCGAGCGAAAGCTGGTCGCGATGCGATTCGAGAAACGCATTCACTCCCCGAGCGTAAGCGTCAAAATAAGGCCGGTCGCGCGCGGAGATACTCTTCTCCGCCGCTTCAGCCGCAAGCCGCAGCCCTAGAATCCGCTGTTCGCGATCCATTTTCACGGTGTCTTCGCCAATCACTTCCGAGAGTTCTCCGGCAGCGGTGCGCCGCATCATGTCCATCTGCCACAGCCGGTCCTGCGCGGTCACGTAGCCCTGGGCAAAAAACAAATCTGCGAGCGTGGCCGCCTCAATCGTCGGCACCCCGTGCTCATCGCGTATGACGCGCACCTTCGACGAAATTCCAGAAACAGAGACGCCGCCATCCAGCTGCGGCAGCGGACGGCGCGCGATCCAGTAAAGCCACCAGGCCCCGGCGATAAGCACCACCAGCAGAAGGCAAACCCCGTAGTACAGAATCCGGAGCGCAGGATTGCGCCGGTGGACTTCGGACAAGGAAGCAGTTACCGACATTACTCACGATTGTAGGGGCGCTCTCCGCACCTGACAACCGCGTGCCGGGGTCAGCTATACGAACGGGAAAGTTCCCCCCGATTCAGGCGGGCAAAGCGGCCGCCGTGCGGAGAGAGCGGAGCGGGGCGGCCGGCAGTTCTCAATGAGTGATAACGCGCTTTCGACAAATTTCCGCTCCCACCTTCCGCGTAATGCAAAAGAAAAGCCGCCCGTGACGGGCGGCTTTATGTGTTTCCCTGGACCCTCTTATGGCACAACGAAGTTCACAGACGTCCCCCAGTTTGCGTAACCATCCCTGGTTCCGTCGCAGGTCCCGAGTGTCAGAGTAAACTCAGAGCCGGTGCAGTTCGCGTACTCGATGTAGTTAGTGGCGAAGTAGATCTTACCTGAGCCCGAGAGGTAGATGGCATTACTGTAGTCTCCCCAGCGAGCTCCAGTAGGACCGGGATAGCCCGAGTACTCCGTAAAACCGTCTTGAGGCGCTTGGCCTAAATCTACAATGTTGACCCTCGAATTCAAGAGACCGTTCGAAGTGCTGGTTAGGCGGCCGAACGCGGTGCTGGGATAGACAGCCTTAGATTCGCCATTACTCGACAGCGTGAAGGTCATGATGGCTCCGCCGTTTCCGCCATCCTGGGACGACAAACCTTCCGCGGCCATTGACGGGAATTCCAGCTCCCCATGTTTCGGCGAAACATAACCTTGGCCGGCGAGGGTGAAGAACCCGGACTTGTCGAAAGTGTCGGTTCCGATGACCCAGTAAACGGCGCCCTGGTGCACTTCCGGGGCTGGTTCCGACGAATACGTTTGGGCGATCGCCGTGGTGGTCGCGCCCCAGATCTGGCCCTGCGCCTGCGAGACTTGCGTCATGAAATCGCCGTTCGTAGCGATTCCGCCCTCGGGGCAACTGGCGGGAGGCGTGGTGCCCGTACTAAGGCCGGCCGCTCCGCATTCGGCGCCCAACGGTATGGGCCCACTCTCTTGCTCAGCCAGGAAGCCCTCGCCATAGTAGAAGGACACACCGGAGAATAGCTGGGCGCCGAACTGGATATGGGAGCAGGCGGAGCAGTTGTGACTGTTCAGGTTCTCGAGTCCGGTCCAGTCAAAGACGGCGATTCGGGTGTCACCGAGGCCATAAAAGTCGAGCGTGCCCAGAAGGAATCCGGAGCCTCCATGACTGTTGTCGTACTGAGTTGGATCCGGTGGGTGCGCCGCAATTGCGGCGAACCAGCACGTGATCCCGGGTAAATGATATTGATTATCGGAAAAACAGGTTCCGTCAGGTGTGGGAAGCAGACCCATGTTCTCGATGACGACGTTGAAGGCGGGGTTTGGTTTTCCATGATTTCCAACGACGGGCAGGCCCAGTTCCAAGGCATTCTTATCGATTGCAAATTCCTGTGCGCCGTTGAAGCCGCCGCCGCCAAAGCCGGGTAGGACGAGCGGAAATTCATCGTAGAAAATGAGGAAGGCGTCTCGGGTGGTTGCGATCTTGGCGAAGTCATTTAAGAGGTAGGGATAGCCCGGTTCGCCTGGGTTGTAATTGGCATTGAGGAAGTAAACGTTGTAGGGACCAAATGGATCTGAGCCGGTGGTCACTGCAATCCCTTCATAGCAGGTATTGGCCACGCCGGCAAAACAACCTCCAAAAGTGCCCTCGTTGGACTCAGCGCTGGCAGAGACGATCTCGGTGAAGATCCAGTGTCCGCCATTGTCGTGATCATAGACACACGAAGGGTCTCCGCCGCTACTCCATCCTCGGCTCGTGAGCCCCATGAGGGTATCGAGCGGAATGACCGCTGATGCGCGCTGCAAGGCTGTGTCGAAAACCAGAATCTCACCGAGGTTGTTCGCCTCAACGACATACCCGTTTCCGGCGCATAGACCCTGGTCCGCCGGTTCAATGTCAAACCCGAAAACGTTGGTGCTTTGCGAGGCGCTGTCCACCGCGTTCAACCCTTTCACGCCGGTGGCGCCGCCCGAAGAAAGACTAATGTTGTCGCAGCCAGGACCCAACGGTTCGCAACTAACGGTTGGAGGCGTAACCGCGGCGGCAGCGGCAATGGCATCGCTGTGCGGGAGACGCGAATAACGGCGGGCACCCGGTTCGGGCATAACTCGCGGGAGAGTCAAAATGCTAGATCCGGCCCACGGGTTGGCGACCTCTGGTTGTTCCCCCGCGGCGAGAGTCGCCGTGGACGGAGAAACGAAGGGGCCTGTGAGCAACGAGCAACCATAATAGTCGCAACCGGTGGCGGCTGGACCAGCAAAGGACGGCGAAAATTCTCCGAAACTTGAGGATACAGCGGTGTTCGTGGTGTCGTTTGAAGCGCTGTTGCCTGCTTGTGCTGGATGGGCGAATCCGGCTACGACGGTCAGCGTGACCGCCAGCGACAGCAATGCGAATCTGGATTGGCGGAACATGTGGTCCCTCCACTAAACGATTTAGAAGCCGAGAGATATGAATTGGGCCCTGGGGTTGACTGCTGCTGTAACAGGATCGCGTACGTGGATCGATTCCGTTTCTACGTCAGAGTCCACGATGAAGCCGGCACCCGGAAACACATCCAGCAAACCGCGCGATAGTACTAGCGAGCCTAGTACTTGTCAAGATGCAGCGTCTTGCACTTCAATCTTCGAACCTGAGGATTTGTGGCGCGACTTGCAGTGGCAGTGATTTGGTCAACGAAGGTCTGCGCGGGTGAATGCGGATCTTCTTGGATACTCTGCAGGAAACTCCCAAAATACGTTCCGAAAGGTCTCAACCGTTCGGTTCATGCCTCGCGGCCCGCGGGCGCAAGGCTCCTTTCGCCAGTGTAGTTTGCGAAAAATCTCGATAACACTCATTGACCCGGATCGGCAATCCCTCAATGAGTGATAACGCTGTTCACAGCAATTGAGGCGGGGTCTTTGATCTTTTTCATCACACTCAGCCTGTGTGCATCATCGCAGACATCCAACCCGCCCATGCGCGAAAATAGCGATTGAATTGGGGTAGCTAGAAGTGTGCCGGTCTCCCAAGACGGCCCTCGAAGCTGCCCCAAAACCCATTTTCAGCGCTCTTTGACTCTTTGACAACCTAAC
>JBKQLO010000138.1:0-4480 GCA_052147055.1 Terriglobales bacterium | reverse complement strand
CCCCACTACGCCGTTGACACCACCGCCGATGGGGAACAAGCCCGGGCTATGGCCAGTGAATTCGACTTTGATCTGGTGGTCCTGGACCTTGGCCTGCCACGCCTGGATGGTATTTCCATCCTGCGTTCGGTACGCACCCGCAAGCCCAGCATGCCGATTCTGGTGCTCACCGGGCGCGCGCGCGTCGAGGAAAGGGTGGCGTGTCTGGATCTCGGCGCCGATGATTTTCTAAGCAAACCGTTTTCCTTCTCTGAACTGTCGGCGCGAATCCGTGCCCTGCTGCGGCGCAGCCGTCTGCCGACTGAATCGGTGCTGACGGTGGAGGACCTCAAGCTCGACCGGGTGGAGCGCAGAGTGGAGCGGGCGGGACAACGGGTCGAGTTGACCTCCAAGGAATTTGCCCTGCTGGAGTACCTGATGCGCAATGCCGGACGGCGCGTGACTCGCGCCATGATTATTGAGCATGTGTGGAACCTGTCCTTCGACACTTGCACAAATGTCGTCGATGTCTATGTGAACTACCTGCGCCGCAAGATTGATGATGGCTCCGCTCTGCGGTTGATCCACACCATCCGCGGGGTCGGCTACGAGTTGAGTGGGGGCCGGAAATGAGCGGGAAACTGGGCGCCCTGCAGGAACCTGCGATGCCACTCACTTGCCACTCCCGCGGTTGCAGATAATCCAATCATAAGGATTCCGCAGCGTGTATCTGACCAACAGAAGAGTATTGCAGCAATGGTGCGCGCCTGGGGGCGTACTACTGCTGCTGGCCGCCGTGTTGCTGCACGGCGGATTGCTGGCCATCCCGGCATCGGCAATCGATTTCTATTACTACACGGTCTTTGCCGCTGCCCTCCTGCTGGCCTGGCGTTTTCATTCCAGCCGCGTGATGTTCGTACTCCTTACTTTGCTGCTGGCACACCGCTCGGTGGAGTTCTTTTCGGGCAGCCGAATTGTCTCGGCCGGCCCCGGACGGATCGCGTTTGAGGCCATTGCGCTTCTGTTGCCGGTCAACTTGGTCCTGTTTTCACAGGCCCGGGAGCGCGGATGGGCAGTACCCGCGATTGCCTCCCGGCTTGGGCTACTGTTCTTCGAATCTGTCTTTGTAGCGCTCATTTGCCGGCCGGGAGCGACCACCAGCCCATGGTTTCTTCATGCAGGCCTCTTGCATCGCAACCTGTTTTCGTGGACGCCAATTCCACAACTCGCATTGTTGACCTTCGCTGGAAGCTTCGCGTTTCTGCTGGTCCGGTTCTTGCTGTGCCCCAAACCTCTTGAGAGTGGGCTGCTGTGGTCATTGGCAGCGGCCTTTGCCGGTCTGCAAACGGGTGGAGTGGGGCGACTCGGGAGCGCGTACTTTGCGACTGCCGGCCTGATTCTGCTGAGCTCAATCATCGAGAACTCCTACTTCCTCGCCTACCACGACGAATTGACCGCGTTGCCTTCGCGCCGCGCTTTCAACGACGCGCTGCTCAGGCTCGAAGCTCCCTATGCCGTTGCGGTCGTCGACATCGACCATTTCAAGAAATTCAACGACAGCTTTGGACACGATACCGGTGACCAAGTGCTGCGAATGGTGGGCACGCACCTGGGCCAGGTGACGGGAAACGGCCAAGCCCATCGGGTGGGCGGAGAAGAATTCTGCATTCTCTTCCGGGACAAGTCCATGAAAGAGGTGTTGCCGCATCTCGAGGCCCTGCGGGTGGCGATTCAGGATTCGGTATTCCATCTCCGTGGTTTGCCTGAGCGCCGCGGCATCTCCCGAGGAACGGATCGAAGAAACCAGAGCAGCCAGGGTGCGGTTCGCTCGGAACGACTGCGCCGCGCGCTGGCCGAGCCTTCCATACAGGAATTTTCCGTTACGGTCAGCATAGGAGTCGCCGAGCCCAGCCCCGGCGCCAAAGAAGTTGAGCAGGTGGTGCAAGCCGCGGACAAGGCGCTTTACCGGGCCAAGCGGGCCGGCCGCAACCGAGTCGAAATGGCCGCCCCAGCCCGCACTCGCGGCTCGCGCTTCAAGCGCAGCATTGCCTGATCCTGCTACGAACTGCCGATCAGCACACCGGTCACGAACACCAAAGCTCCGCCCAACGCCACCTGCATGGCGGCAGAAACCGTGGGCGTATCCATATAGCGATGACGAATCCAGGTGATGATCCCGAGTTCGGCGATCACCACGATCGAAGCAACGATCAAAGCAACATGAAAGCTGGGAATCAAGAACGGCAATGTATGACCGACTCCACCCAGGGCCGTCATGGCGCCACAGATTGCACCACGAACCCAGGGATGTCCGCGACCTGTAAGGCTGCCGTCATCGGAGAGCGCCTCGGCGAAACCCATGCTGATGCCCGCTCCAATAGAAGCGGCCATACCGACCAGAAACGCGTCCCAGCTATTGCGGGTGGCAAAGGCGGCGGCGAATACCGGCGCCAGGGTTGACACCGATCCATCCATCAGCCCGGCCAGGCCAGGCTGCACGATCTGCAGCACGAACAGCCGCCGCCGTGCCCGTTCTTCATCTTGCTTGACGTCGGGGCGCAGTTCTTCTGCTTTCAACTCCTGCGCCCGGTCTTCGTGCGTCCGTTCCTCCTGCGCCAGATCGTCAAGCAATTGGCGGATGCCGGCGTCCTGGGTGCGCGCGGCCGCTTTCTCATAAAAACGCCGGGTCTCCACCTCCATAGCGCTGGCGGTCTTGTGGACCGTGTCCAGCCCCAGCGGCCGCACCAGCCAGACCGGCTTCCGCTGCACGAAGCCCCGGACATCCTGCCGCCGGACCAGCGGAATGTGTTCCCCGAACTTCTGCCGATACAACTCGATCAGCCGCCGCCGGTGCCCAGACTCTTCTACTCGCATTCCGTCAAACACGGTCGCGGATGCAGGGAAGTCCTGACGCAAGCCTTCGACGAAATCGGCGTACACCCGCTCGTCTTCTTCTTCCAGAGAAATCGCCAGCGCCAGAATCTCCTGTTCGGAAAGAGCGTCAAAGTTCTTCATGGGGGATAGTGTAACTAGGGTTGCGGCGCTCTCCAACTGCCGGGCGGCAATCGTTACGGAGGCCCGTGTCTGCACCTCCCGGATCTACACGACTAGAAGAGTTGCCCGCCGGCGGCGCAGCGGCGCAAGAACAAAGCCCACGGCGTGAGCCGTGGGCTGTGTGGAGATGATCAAACGGCGTCTAGTAGGCCCACCACGGGGCCGGCGGTGTACCCGATGGAACCGTTGCTCCATCGATGGAGGTGAACACATTCCTACCGTAGAAGAACGGCAGACCGTAATCGAAGCCGCCTCCGACATTCGGTCCACCTAAAGTACTGAATGCGGCATCGGCGCCATTGCCTGCGGCGAACAGATTGTCGGCATTGTCAATGCTGAAATCAACCGTACTGGTGTCGCCTGTTACCGCGACGGTTTCCGAGTTGACGGCAGAAAGACTCAGCAAGCTGGCTGGGCAAAAGAAGTCAGTCACGTCGGTGCATACCGTTATGGTGGCGTCGGGGAAAAAGAGACCATTAGATCCGAGGTCTATGAAACTCGGCGTGCCATTGTTGCTGTTGTAGGTCATACCCTTGTAAGTAACCGAAAAGGTATCCTCCGAGTCGAGGGCAAATATGGCTGCGGTGGCGGGAACTTGATTGTTGGTTTGTGTCCCAATGCCAAAAATCAGCGAGCCACTCTCGGTGGCCGCCGCTCCGGAAAGAGTGGGTAGCTCAACGATAGTTCCGTTGTTGTCGACCGGGAATAATGCCACTGGATTTTGCACTTGCTGGCTAATCGACACGCTGGTAGCTGTACAAGACGTAGAGCACAGGTAATATGGGGACGGAACCGGAGGAACACCGCCGTTGAAGCTGGGATCGCAGGCCTCTCCGCAATCCACCGGTTCGGGCCCGATTCCGAGGATGCCATTGGCGCCCAACCCCGCTTGGTTGTCTTCGTCGATCCCGTTATTCGAACATTCGGTGGGGATGGTAAAGGTCGTCGGATCCGCAATTACCTGAACCGTCTCGGAACTGGCTTTCTCACCCGCCATTTCGACATCGGCTACTGCCGCCGTACCCCAAAGGAAGGAGCCGTCTACGAAATTGATGCAATTGTAGAGCGTGCTGTTACCCGAGGTGAGTGCCTGCAAGCCGGTGAGGGTGATGGCGGAAGACAGGATTCGCAAGCCAAAAGAACCGGTGTCAACCAGAATTCCGTCAATCGTCTGGCAAGTCGCGGTGCCGGGGTTGCAGAGGGTCACGCTGGTGAAGGCGCCGTCGGGATAAATGACACCCGTCACTGGCCCACCGTCAACCGCGATGGGCAACGTGTTTCCTGATCCGGTGCCACCACCGCCGCCACCCGTGGGAACGCCCACCGGAGTTGAACTGCCACTGCCTCCGCATCCCGCGAGAAATCCGAGGCCTGCAACGATAACCAACGATAAGAGCTTGCGCACGGCTGCCTCCTTAAAATATCTGTGTGACTATCGAATCTGGTC
>JBKQLO010000137.1:0-3766 GCA_052147055.1 Terriglobales bacterium | reverse complement strand
AGGCCGCGATAGATGGCCTTGTCCTGGTAATCGAAGGCATCGATCATCATCATTTGCGGCGTGACTGGACTCGTAGCCTCGTTCACGTCGTCATCGAGCGCAATGTGGGAATGGGAGTCAACGATGCCCGGGGTCAGATACTTTCCTCCGGCGTCGATGACGGCCGCGCTGGACGGCGCGCTCACGTCTTTGCCCACGGCGGCGATCTTTCCATCCTTGATGTAAACGCTGCCATTCTGAACGATGCCGTGAGTGACAGTCATCACCACGGCATTCTTGATGACGACGTCGTTATGTGCGGCTGGCTGTTGGGCTTGCGTGAGCGCGGCGAACAGCAGCAGAAGCAGGAGTGCGGAGCGGGTCGCGATGCGATTCATGCTTGCGTCCTTGCTTGGAATCGGAAGTGTGCGGAAAGCGGAAATTGTAGGAGGGAATGAGGGCGGCGTCAATCAAAACACGATGTGAGAATATGGCTTTGTGGTTGTTATGTTGAGGAGGGCGTTCGATGCGGGCGGTGGTGCAGCGTGTAAGCCGGGCGCGAGTCACGGTGCGCGGTGAGGTGGTAGGCAAGATCGAGCGCGGTCTACTAGTCCTGATTGGGGTTGCGGGAACGGACAGCGAAACGGATGCCGACTATCTGGCCGAGAAAATCGCTGGTCTGCGAGTGTTTGAGGACGACGCCGGCAAGATGAACCGTGCGGTGGCGGAGGTCAGTGGCGCCGTGCTGGTGGTGTCGCAATTTACGTTGTATGGAGACGTGCGGCGGGGAAAGCGTCCATCGTTCGACGATGCCGCGCTGCCGGAAAAGGCCCGCCGGTTGTATGAGTATTTTGTGGAATGCATTCGGGCTGGAGGGCTCCGCTGCGAAACTGGGCGCTTTCAGGAGATGATGCAGGTCGAACTGGTGAACGACGGGCCGGTGACGATATTGCTGGATTCCGGGAAGGCGTTCTGACACTCACGTGGGAACAGCCGCCCCCGGCTGTCCCGCCGAGCGAAGCTCGGCAGATCAGCGTTCATCCGCGTTGATCTGCGGCGATAGCGTCTAAGCCGTCACTGCCTGCGGTTTGCCCGCCAGCAACTGCCGCAGCACAAATTGTAGAATGCCGCCGTGGGCGTAGTACTGCGCTTCCTGCGGCGTATCGATTCGCAATAATGCTTCGAAGTCGTTGCTCTTGCCCTTCACCGTCGCCCTGACCTTCACTGGTCGGCCAGCGGCAAAATGCTCGACCACATCGCGCACTCCGCTGACCTCGAATGTCTCTTCGCCGGTTAATCCTAACGACTGCGCGGTCTCACCCTCGCGGAATTGCAGCGGCAAAATGCCCATACCCACCAAGTTTGAACGATGAATGCGCTCATAACTCTCGGCAATGACCGCCCGCACTCCCAGTAGCAGAGGACCTTTCGCGGCCCAATCGCGTGAAGAGCCCGATCCGTATTCCTTGCCGGCGAGAATCACCAGCGGCACGCCCTCGGCAATGTATTTTTCCGAAGCCTCGTAAATGGTCATCTCGGCGCCGTCGGGCAGGTGGCGGGTGAATCCGCCTTCGAGATTGGGGACCATTTTGTTACGCAGGCGCACGTTGGCGAAGGTGCCGCGCACCATGACTTCGTGATTGCCGCGGCGCGAGCCATAAGAATTGAACTCCGCCGGCTTTACCCCGTGTTCGATCAGATATTTTCCCGCTGGGCTGTCGTGTTTGATGGAACCTGCAGGCGAGATGTGGTCAGTGGTAACGCTGTCGCCAAGCACCGCCAGCACTCGTGCGTTCTTAATGTCGGCGATCACGCCCGGCTTCACACCCATGCCGTCGAAGTACGGCGCCTGACGAATGTAAGTAGAGTCGTTCTCCCAAGCGTAAGTTTCGCCCTTGGGGACGGCCAGGGCGCGCCAGCGGTCGTCGCCGTGGTAGACCTCGCCGTAGCTGCGGCGGAACATATCCGGGGTAATGGACCTGCTGATAGCTTCTTCCACTTCACTGCGAGACGGCCAGAGATCAGCCAGGAACACGGGCTGGCCGCTCTTATCCTGGGCGATGGCGTCTTTTCTCAGGTCAAGATCAATGCGTCCGGCGAGCGCGAAAGCCACCACCAGCGGCGGCGACATCAGGTAGTTGGCGCGCACGTCAGGATTGATGCGGCCCTCAAAGTTGCGATTGCCCGAGAGCACCGATGCTACCACCAGATTCTTCTCGTCAATGGCCCGCGAAACTTCTTCCGGCAGCGGGCCGGAGTTTCCAATGCAGGTCGTGCATCCATAGCCGACGATGTGGAATTTCAACTTCTCCAGATATCCGGTGAGGCCGGCGCGTTCCAGATAATCGCGGACCACTTTCGATCCAGGAGCAAGAGACGTCTTTACCCAGGCAGGAACTTGCAGGCCGCGTTCCACCGCCTTCTTGGCCAGCAGGCCAGCGGCGATCATCACCGATGGGTTCGAGGTATTAGTGCAACTGGTGATGGCGGCAATCACCACGCTGCCGTGATGGAGATTTCCGTTCCCAGAAGCCGCGGCTGCGCCTTTTCCCGGCTTGATCAGCGAAGGCAGGGCTTTGTCGAACGATTCCTTGGCTTGCGAGAGCGGAACGCGGTCCTGCGGACGCTTGGGGCCGGCGAGGCTCGATTCCACGCTGGCGAGATCTAGCGCGAGCAACTCGGAATACTGCGCTTCTGGCGTCTTCTCGTCGTGGAACAGGCCTTGCTCACGCGTATAAGCTTCGACTAGCGCGATTTGTTCTTCGTCGCGGCCCGTCAGGCGCAGGTAGGCGAGGGTCTCTTTGTCCACGGGGAAGATACCGCAGGTGGCGCCATATTCGGGCGACATGTTGGCGATGGTGGCGCGATCGGCGAGCGGCAACTCCTGCAAGCCGGGACCAAAATACTCGACAAACTTCCCCACCACGCCGTGCTTGCGCAGCATCTCGGTGATGGTAAGAACGAGATCGGTGGCGGTTGCGCCTTCCTTTAATTTGCCGGTAAGTTTCACGCCTACAACTTGCGGGATCAGCATGGAAACCGGCTGGCCCAGCATGGCCGCCTCGGCTTCGATTCCGCCGACGCCCCAGCCCAGCACCCCGAGACCATTGATCATGGTGGTGTGCGAATCGGTGCCGACGAGAGTATCGGGATATGCAGTTTTCTTTCCGTTAGCGTCGTGGACGAATACGACTCGCGCGAGGAATTCAAGATTGACCTGATGTACGATGCCGGTGTCCGGAGGAACGATGGCGAGATTGTGGAAAGCGGTTTGTCCCCAGCGCAAGAAGCCGTAACGTTCTTTGTTGCGGATGAATTCCATCTCGGCGTTGAACTGGAGGGCGTTGGCGGTGCCGAACTGATCGACTTGGACGGAGTGATCAATGACCAGTTCTACGGGCTGGAGCGGATTGATCAGCGTGGGATCGCCGCCGAGTTGTTTCATGGCGTCGCGCATGGCGGCCAGGTCAACCACGCAAGGCACGCCGGTAAAATCCTGTAGCAGCACGCGGCTGGGGGTGAAGGCGATTTCCTTGTCCGGTTTCGATTTGCTGTTCCAGCTGGCCAACGCGCGGATGTCCTCTTTAGTTACACTGCGGCCGTCCTCGGTGCGCAGCAGGTTTTCCAGCAGGATGCGGAGCGAAAAGGGCAGATGTTTGGTGGAAATGCCTTGCTTGTCGAGGGCGTCGAGGCGGCAAATCTCGTAATCGTGGCTACCAACGCGGAGAGTAGAGCGGCTGCCAAAGCTATTCATGATGATGGCCTTCCCTCTCTAGTTTAGTCGTTC
>JBKQLO010000136.1:0-15024 GCA_052147055.1 Terriglobales bacterium | reverse complement strand
AAATCGAACATGCTGAGACTCTGGAAAATGCGGTGAGGCGCGCCAGCGAATCGGCGGTGGCCGGCGACGTTATTGTTCTTGCTCCGGCTTGCGCCAGCTTTGATCAGTTCGAGAATTACGAACATCGGGGTCGGGTGTTCAAAGAGACGGTGCATTCGCTGGCGATGGCTCGATCAACTTAGCACCTTGGAGGGACGGGCGTCTCGTCCGTTCTGGCCGGGCGTGGACGCCCGGCTCTCCACGCGAACCAAGTCAGTTATCACCCTTCCTAGATTGGGGGGCTGAAACTCCTCCTTGTCTGCTTGTCTCCGTGGTGAAATAGATTACTTATGGCTAAGCGGGTCAGCGTTGATCGCTGGATGTTCACGGTAACTGCGATCCTGGTTTTTATCGGGCTGGTCATGATCTTCAGCGCCTCGGCGGTGATGGCCAAGGAGCGGTTTGGGTCGGCTTACGAATTCCTGGTGAAGCAACTGGTATGGGCGGTTGCGGGACTTGCCGCGATGATCGTGGCCATGAAGGTGGATTACAAACGGCTGCAACATCCGGCGCTGGTTTTTTCGTTTCTGGGCTTTACCACGCTTCTGCTCATCTCGGTTTTTTTTCTTGACCGGGCGCACGGCACACACCGCTGGTTTCACGTGGGCCCGGTTTCGTTGCAGCCTTCGGAACTAGCCAAGCCCGCGCTCATCCTGTTTCTTGCCTGGTTTCTGGAAAATAAAACCAAGGCCATGGACGACTGGCGCAATACGCTGATTCCGGCCGTGGCGCCCACCGTGTTTTTTCTTGGGCTGATTGTTTTTCAGCCCGACCTCGGCACCGCCATCGCCTGCGCGGGCATTACCGCTTGCGTCCTGTTCGTCGCTGACATGCGGCTGCGCTACTTCGGATACGCCTTCGCGGCCGCGCTCTTGCCGCTCTATTTGCTGATCTTTCACGTGTCGTACCGGAGGGATCGCATCCTGGCCTTTCTGAATCCCTATGCCGATCCGAAGGGATTTGGCTTTCATATTATCCAGTCGCTGATTGCGGTCTCGACCGGAGGCGTGACTGGAATGGGGCTGATGGAAGGGAAGCAAAAATTGTTTTATCTCCCGGAACCGCACACGGATTTTATTTTTGCGGTGACTGCCGAGGAGTTGGGCCTGGTGGGAGCGCTCACCGTCATCATCCTGTTTGCGATCTTCCTCTGGCGCGGCACGCGCGCGGCGCTGCGCACGCAGGATAACTTCGGCCGCTTCCTGGCTGTGGGAATCACCAGCATGATCGTGCTGCAGGCCTTCATCAACATCAGCGTCGTGCTGGGCATGATGCCGACCAAGGGAATTCCGCTGCCGTTTGTCTCCTATGGCGGGTCGTCGCTGTTTGTGACCCTGATGTGCGTTGGGGTGCTTCTGAATATCACGAAACAGGCGGAGTAGGGGATCGGCCGGGCGCATGGTCAAAGGCCACGGTAGTGGTGCAGTTTGAGAATTGCCGTCCCGCAGCGGCTAAAGCCGCAATGAAAATACGACACTTACGGCACGGCTGAAGCCGTGCCCTTTCAAAACCGACTCAAACGGCACCACTATGAAAGCAGCGCCTACGCCGTTTTTGCCAGCCTGAAATCTTCCGGTCCGCGCAGGGCGTAATGCTGCTCGGGAACGGGGAAGCCGGCATGCGCGAAGGTATCGCGGATCAGGCGGTTCGTGTCGAAATAGACTTGCCAGTAGTGCTGGTTGTTGCAGTACGGGCGAACGGCGAGCACGGGGCCCGAAAGGTTGAAGGTCAGGATCTCGACATCGGGTGCGGGCTCGGCGATCACGTTCGGCACCTGGGCGAGCGCCGGTTTCAGCAGCGCAATGGCGGCCTGCGGGTCGACACCGTGCGCCAATTGCGCCGTCAGTTCGACACGCCGGTAGGGGTTGGCGGAAAAGTTCTGAATGGTGTCGCCGAAAATCTTGCCGTTACCGACGATGGTCTTTACGTTGTCGGGGGTATTGAGGGTAGTGGCAAACAAGCCGATGGCCTCGACCGTGCCGGTTATTCCGGCGGCAGTGATGAAGTCGCCCACCTTGAAGGGCTGCAGGATCACCAGAAACGCGCCGCCGGCGAAGTTCGATAACAGTCCCGACCACGCCATGCCGATAGCTACGCCGGCGGCTGCCAACAGGGCCGCGAAGCTGGTGGTCTCGACTCCGAAGAAGCCCAGGATGGCGACGACCAGCACGATATTCAGCAGCGCCGCCACGGCCGAGTGGATGTAGCGGATGAGAGTGGGATCAACCTTCTGCTTGGTCAGCGCGCTCCCGATCAGGCGAAGGGCTAGACTGATCAGCCAGCGGCCGACAATCCAGATGGCAATCGCACCTAGAACTTTCAAGCCGACAGTTGTCAGCAGGGTGGTCGCGGTTTGCATCATGGCGTTGAAATCTACGCTCATACATTCTCCTTCTGGGCCCGTTGCCGGGCGCTGCTTTTGGCCTGGGGAGACATTTTACCCGTGGGTCGGGCGCTTGGCTACGGGATCAGCCAGAGGACAACGGCAAGCGGAGAAGACTGGACTCCGGTCTGGGCGGTTCGCAGTCTTATACGCTGGGTTAGTAACTAGTAACTATCCATAGGTAGTAGCTCCCTTTCATTAGTCGTTCCTGGCTAAACCATGTGGGGTAGTTGTAAACGACGCATGAAAGGTTAAAATTCCGGGAGTGCCCATGAATTGAGTGGGTCTCCACGAGTGCGCCCCCGATGCTCCTGCGAGAATTGTTCGCGTCAATAAGAGCGCGGCTTCGCCCCGCCCCGCCACCGAGCGATGAAGAGGGAGTGCAGCTTTCCAGACGGCTACAAGAGTTGGTTGATGTTACTAAGCCGAAGCAGGTCGAGTCCTACAGCAAAGCCCCCAGTGGAACCGACCCAGGTCACGTGGATCGCGAAAAAACTGGAACATAACCACCGGTCAGGGCTGGCATTCCATCGGGTAGACAGTCGGCTTGGGCTACTCCTAACGAATACCTAAAGCAGAATAAATCGTCTCCGGTGGCTGGCATGCGAGTACGCCCGTGGGTGGGAGAGCCCTGGGAGGTGAGGATAGTTGTGGCAAAATCGCGATAGCGTTCATTGACCCGGACCGGCCAATTCTCAACGAGTGCTAACGCTGTTCTCGACAATTGGCAGGTATCGGACAATCACGAACTAGATCGCGAACTATGGATTGGACTGGCCAAAGCACGGAACAAGTGCTTGATGTGCATGGAAGGTGAGATGCATGGCAAAGTTGATCTACTCAATGCTCACGTCACTCGACGGTTACACAGAAGACGAGCACGGCCGCTTTGGCTGGGGCGCTCCGGAAGACGCAGAGGTGCACTCCTACATCAACGAGCTTGCGTCGTCATTCGGCACCTATCTCTACGGACGGAGGATGTACGAGACAATGGTGTACTGGGAGACCGCGCATACGGTTCGCGATCAACCACGGTTCGTGCTCGACTTTGCGAGACATTGGCAGGCGGCGGAGAAGGTCGTCTACTCCAGGACGCTCACCGAGCCGCGCACCGCGCGGACGAGGATCGAACGTCAATTCGATCCCGACACGGTCCGGCGGCTCAAGGCCAACGCTGAGCACGACATCACGGTTGACGGTCCTGAACTCGCCGCGCAAGCGATACGGGCGGGTCTTGTCGACGAGTTCCAAATGATTGTCTGCCCAGTGGTCGCCGGCAGCGGAAAACGGTTCTTCCCGGATGGTGTGCGGCTCGATCTGGAGCTAGTCGAAGAGCGACGCTTCCATAAGGGCGTGATCGTTCTGCGGTATGCCGTCCGCGGCTGATCGAAGGTGAAGGGGTCAAAGGTCACGCGTCAGGTGGGTTAGCGATAAATCCCGGTAACACTCACTGACCTCGGGACGGGGGTTTTGAGTGGAGAGGATTTTTCACCAACAATCCGCCGCTCGCTATGCCTGGCAAAATCGTGTAGGATGCTCCCGTTCTTTTCATCTACACCCTGGCAGCATTGAAACTAACGTGGCGTTGCGGACAACGGCTGTGGACGTTGCTGCTGTACTGGGAGTGTGGGAAACCAAACAACCTGCCGACGAAAAGAGGAGACAATGAAACGTAATCAGTTGCTGTCAGCTTTTGGGGTCATGTTGTTCGTAGCCTGTTCGCTGGCCGCCCAGGAAAAACCCGGAACGCTGGCCGCGGTGGAGTTTCAGAAACCGAAGAACGGAATGGTGCCGCAGTACGAGGCCGGACGGAAGCAGAAGGCGGCATGGCATAAGCAACAGAACGACCCTCAACCATTGTTGGTGTGGGAGATACTCAGCGGCGACAATACGGGAACATATCTGGTTGGCCGCTTCGGCCAACACTGGGCGGATCTCGACAAGCCCCCCATTTCCGACGAGGCCGATCTGGCGGAGTTCCAGAAGGTTGTGGGCACCTACGTGGACTCCGTGACCGCTCGCTACTATCAGTTCTTGCCCAAGATTAGTAACCTTCCAAGCGGTGCCACGATGCCCCCCAAGTTCTCGGAAATCGTCATCTTCCAAGTGCGCTACGGGAAGGGATCGGATTTTCGGTCGGCTATCGACCGCATCTACGAGGCGTCACAGAAGACGAAGTGGACCCCCAATTTCGGATGGTACGCGTTGGTGAACGGCGGACAGACAGGAACCTATGTGCTATCCCTGCCACGCAACAGTTGGGCAGATTTCGAGGATAAACCTGACGTGAAGCCCTTCCGCGACATGCTCAAAGAAGCTTTTGGACAGGCGGAGGCAGATTCCATTGTCGATCGCATTGACCATGCCGTGGAAAAAGAGATGAGCGAGACCATCCAGTTTCGTCCCGATTTGAGTTACCTGCCAGGTAAATAGCGGTTCGGGATCAACCTGAATGGTTCGCAAGCGATGAGTTGTCGCGGGTCGGTGCTCCGGGCTTGCTTCCCGCGAGACGGGGCACCGATCTGCAACGGCTCACGAGAATTCCGGCTGAAAGCTTTTACGTCAGTTTCGGCCTGCGCTTCGGGATATTTGATTGCGAGATTGATGTTCCTCTAGGATCTGGCTCGGTGTGGAAAACAGCCCCTCGCAGACTCGGCTCATTCCGTAAACCGTTTGCTATCGCGAAAGCTCACAAATCCAATTTACTTCCCAGGTCTTCCCACCATCAGGCGAGAACGACTGCTCCATGCGCGCTGAGTTGGGAGAGATGTTGAGCCAGACGTAGCGCACGAGAATGGCTCGGCCTTTGAAGTCTTCTTGATCGAAAAACTCCCCGCGATTGTCGGTAAACTGGCCAACCACAGGAGGCAAGCTAAGAATCCCGTTATCCACGTCAACCAGATAGATATTCCACTGATGCGATGTTGGGTTGTAGAGGCGGAGCGTCTGCGCCTTAATGTGGAGTTTCTTGTCGGTGCTGGTGACATGGAACTCTTCGAAGTTCGCATTGCTGTCGAGGAGTTTCTTGTGGTTCGAGATACCATCGTACTCGATCCAGATGTTGGAATTGTTGAGGCGGTCCGGCAGACGGCGGACGTGAGCTTTCCAGTTGCCGATTAGGAAGTCAAAGTCGTGAGAACCATCGCGTTGGGGAAGATTCGCGGGATTCGACGTGGTTTGAGCGGTAAATGGAGCCGGGAGTATTGCGATGAGAAAAAGTAGCGGCAGGTACACGAGCTTGCTGCTTTTCATAAATGTTCATCCCTTCGGCATGATGGTTACCGCGTAAGCAACTCCCAACAGAGGCAAGAGTGCATACGCCGCCCGTGGTTTCATCGAACAAGACAGTAGCGCACGAGGGTGGTTCGGTTCAAGAAGCTAAGTGGCGGTAACAGATGGGATGAGAAGGCCGGTCCCCGACGGGATGCTGTACGCTCCCAAGTTATCGACGCGCTTGGAGCGCAAGAGATAAAGGAGACCGGCAATGAAGACCCGAACACAAAAGCGCCGGAAGAGTTCCGGCGTAAGACCTAAATTTCGAGAAAAGATGTTGGTCAGTAGCTCATCGACGGCTTGTTGGTTGGGATATCCTTCGATGTCATGTCGAAGGTGAGCAGGAATCCGTTCGTACCCTTGAACTCGAAGGCGTTCTGACCCTCGCGATAGGTTTCAAGCTCATTCGGCATCATCACGAATCCGTCATTGCGCGGCGTTCCCCAGTATTTGACGTTTTTGAGCACGGCAGGTTCGTCGGTCATGCCCTGAAAGCGCTTGAGTTTGACCTCTGCCGTCTTGCCGCCATTAAGCGTCGCATGGGCCTGATCCTTGTCGAAAGTCCAGGTGTCGATGTCACCCTCGGCGGTCTGAAACGATTTCCACTTCACCGGAAACACGTGCCCCAGAATCTCACCCAGACCTTGGCGTTGCTCTGGCGTGGTAGCTTTGTCGAATGTGACCAAAGCCCGTTCCATCTGGCCTTGGGAGAAATCGCCACCCAGGTCCCCGGTGATCCAGAACTTGGCTCCAGCAAGACTAGTCGCTCCGTAGTGGCCTTGGTTGACTTTGTAGGCGTTGTTGAACTTGCAGTAGTGTTCAGTCTTGCCGTGCTCGGTGTGCGCGACCGGGTGCGCATTGAAATAGCAGATGCAGAAGTGTGGACAGCTGCAAGCTTCAATGGCCGTAGCGTTGATCGCCCAGTCTACCGTCGGCGAAGAAGTGTGGCCTGCGGACACGCCGAGCAGGGCAATGACAATTAGCAATGGCACTCTGCGCATCGGAGTTACCTCCTTTTCGTGCGGGATTATCCGCCAAAAAATGGTCTTGCGCAAGGCAAATCGGGGCTCGTCCAGCCGACAACCCGAAGCAGAGATTGGTTTTTTTGAATCAGAACAGAAAAGGATGATCTCCAAGGCTGGCTGTTGCAACCTCCAAAGCTGGCTGTTGCAACCAGCGATTTCACTCTTTGACCCCGGCCAGTCCAAGGGAGGGGGTTTTGAGCGTAATTGATTCCATAACAATGTCGGCTCCCACGCTCGAGTAAAGTTGGTGGTGCTAAGCCAACCAACAGGCTCGGGAGAAAGGAGCCGAACAATGATCATTATAGGAGTAGATTTCCACCCCGAGTTTCAGCAAATAGCTTCGGTGGATACCGACACCGGAGAGTTTCAGGAAAAGCGGCTAGCGCATCGCGAAGAGGCGGAGAAGTTCTACCGTGCTCTGACGAGCAAGAAGGTACGGGTCGGAATGGAAGCCAGCGGGCACGCACGCTGGTTTGAAAGACTGCTGTCAGAACTGCGATTCGAACTCAACGTCGGCGATGCCGCCGAGATCCGAAGCAAGCGAGTACGCAAGCAGAAGACGGATCGCCAGGATGCACGGCTGATTCTGCAACTACTGATCGAAAATCGTTTTCCGCGGATCTGGGTGCCGAGTTGGGAGAATCGCGATCTGCGGCAACTGCTGTGGCACCGGCACCGGATGGTGCAGGCGCGCACGCGGATCATGAACCAGCTGCAGGCGGTGGCGCTCAACGAAGGACTGCGCTGCAAGAAACGGCTCTGGCGAGATGCCGGACGGGAGCAACTGGAGTCGTTTGCATTAGCGCCATGGGCAAGCCGGCGACGGCGCGATCTGCTGGAGTTGCTGGACCGACTGACGCCCACGATTGCCGAACTGACGCAAGCCATCGAGGGGGAAGTGGAGAAGTGTCCTGAGGCGCGGCGCTTGCAGACGCACCCCGGAGTGGGCGCACTGACAGCATTGGCCTTCGTGCTGATCATCGGGAGAGCGGAGCGGTTCCAGTGTGGCAAGCAAATCGCGAGCTATCTGGGGCTGGTGCCGTTAGAAGAGTCGAGTGGGAATCGGCGACGGTTGGGACACATCACGAAACAGGGTAACTCTCTGTTGCGCTTCTTGCTGGTGGAAGCGGCGCAAGTTACGGTACGCAGCGATCAGGAATGGCGCAACAAGTACTTCCACCTGGCGCTGCGGCGAGGGCGGAAGATCGCCAAGGTCGCCATGGCACGGAGACTGGCGGTTCGCATGTACTGGATGTGGCGCAAGGGATGGAATTACGAGCAGTTGAAAAAAATCGGTTCGCACGCGGGAGAGCCCGGAAATCGCGATGGTGTGATGTCGAACACCGAGTAATTGATTGGGTATCCCGCTCCCCATCACTGGGGAGTTCGAAGTAGTAATCATGATCGAAGGTGTGACCGAAGAGACGCATGGGTCGGACTGAGCGCCTGACCTGAAACCGATTACGAGCGAGCCTTGGTTGGCATGGCAGAACCTTCAACTAGAGCGAAATGGCGCGCTTTTCGAAGTGCATGGACTAGTATGCTTTAAAGTGCTTGACACTGCCGACATTGTTAGAGACGAGATTTATCGACAGTTATCTCGGTTCAAACTGCGGCACTGGCAAAAAACCCAACTACGAGCAGCGGAATAGACGCTATCTCGACAATGCATATCAACCATTTTGGCGCTCCGCGCGCTAGTGCAAAAAGCCGACAATCATACCGATTGGAGCAAGAAGGAACAACATGGCAAGTGTGAGGACTTGTGAGTCTTTCCAAGGTGGCAGTTGGGAAGGAGGTCTGAACTCATAGCGGAGAAATTCGCCCGCAGCCAAAGCTGCATTTGCACTAGCGATGCCAAGTGCTATTAGCGCGACGGGGCGGCCATTACCGTTGCCGTGCCTGATAGACCCTTATCCACGCAGCAAGCGTAAGCACGTCTTGCAGAACCTTGCAATTTACGCGTGGGATGGTGAAGGCGGGCTGGCCCATCTCTCCCTTCATTTCATTTCCAGAGGGTTCCCCGTCTGCGTTCTTTGCAGACACAGGGCGGGGATGTTGACTTCCTATCCCCATCACGACTCCCAGCTATCTTCGCTTCCGGGAGTCGTAACTGGAGCGCTGCCGCCTCCATAGACCTGCCCCACTGCGCCTTGCGAAAAGAAAAAGATAAAATGTCATAGGTCTAATTATTAAGATGATAATGTGCAACGTCCATGAAACCATCCGAACTTATTGACAAGCAAATCGCAGACCTTACGGATTGGCGCGGCAAAATGCTCGCCAATCTTCGCAAAATTATTCATGAGGCTGACCCCAAGATCATCGAGGAATGGAAATGGATGGGCTCTCCGTGTTGGTCTCACGATGGACTCATCTGTGTAGGCAACGCTCACAAAGATAAGGTAAAACTGACCTTTTCTCAGGGCGCAAGCCTTCCCGATCCGGACAAGCTCTTTAACGCCGGCCTTGAAGGCAATCGATGGCGAGCGATTGATCTCTACGAGGGCGACAGAATCAATGAGCGCGCCCTGAAAAATATCATCCGTGCTGCCGGGGCTTACAATCGTGCTGGGCGGAAGGGGGGAACCGGCAGAGGCTCGCCGGATTCGGCCTAAAGTACACAAAAAATAGGATGGGAAGGGCACCAGTTTACTCGTGCCAAACTCTTCCATCGAACTAAAGCAAAAACGGCCGGGAAAAATTCCCGGCCGCTTCTGGAGGAAGTGCCGCAACGGCACTGTCCCGGATGTTTGGATTTGACCCGGCCGAACCGCCCCTTACGAAGCTACTTCAGCCATCGTGCGGCCTCAACCGCCCTTCAAGTCGGAAGCCATTGCTTTCAACTAAAAGTCGCTGTCTTCCGGCGTGCAGGAGCATGTGCCTCTGCCGCTACCCAAGCCGCCTTCTCCTTCTGTGCCTACTATGAATCCGCACTCTTCAGGCAGCAGAGCTTTTTCCACCGACCCGAGGTTCGCGTCGTTGCCATTGGTTTCGGTTAGGGCGTAGCCTTCGCCCGGTGACTGTACGTGCGTCGCCGATACCCGCAGTCCGGCCTTCGAGCTGACGGCGCTGCCAGCATCCCAACCCTGCCAATTGGCGTCCGAAAAGATCTTGATGACGCCACGGGTGTTCACCTTCCCGGTCAGGGAGTTGGCTGTGAGGTTGCTGTCCACGGATTCTGAAAGCAAGCCATCTTTCGATACGAGACAGCCGCAGCACTCTTGTAGCTCTTGGCTGTCATCGAGCACGTAGATGTCCGCGTATAGGTTACCGTCTGTATTGCCGTCGTTGACGATACGCACGGTTGCATCCGGCGCACCACCTGTATTCGCGTTGGAATAGTAGGTTGTGAAAAACACGCTGTTGTCTTGAGCGAAGGCATTGCCCCCCAGCATCAGCGTGACGACCAGTATCGGAAACAACACCAATCCGAGCTTTTTCATTTTTTAGATCCTCCTGGGATTGCGCCTGGTCTGGGGGGGGGAGGGTCAGGTCGCGGCGCGAGAATAATATAAACCTTTCGTGAGTTCTTTACAAGTCCCCACATGGACTTGTTCGATAGGCTACTACTTATGCATTAGTTCGCCACACTCTCGAAACTTTCCCGCTTTTTTCCCCACCCAATCCGATAGCTTCTTGATTCCCGCCCCAGCCATTGCAAGTTGAGAGGCAACCCACGGCTTCCCCACGCCCAGACTCTAGCAGGCTGCAGAAAAACCCTGCTTCGAGCAGGTTTTGGGAAGGGCACGACTTCAGTCGTGCCGATAAGTCCCCTAAATTGGTTAGCGCCTGAGGTGTGCTTCATGCGCGCCCCGACGACTCTTTCCGCAGCCTCCTGGAGCGGAAATCCGCCGCCGGCCCATCTCCGCGTGACCTGATCCAGATCGTCGCTGCCCGAAATTCACTAGTCCGCTGGCAAACTCCGGAAATGGGTCCATGAGCGCTGCCGCAATCCGCATCTCTCCATGTACTACACCAACGTCACCGGCGACCTCGAAGAGGCCACCCAGGTTTACGAACTCTGGTCCAAGAGTTATCCCAACGCCGCCGTCCCCGTCAACAATCTCGGCGACCTCGCCGGAAGCTCCGCCCCATACGACAAGGCCGTCGCCCGCGCCCAGGATGGTTTGCGCATCGATCCCAACGTGGTAGTCGCCTGCACCAACCTCGCCTCCGACTTTCTCGCTTTCAACCCCCCGACGAGGCCAAGAAGATTCTTCTCCAGGCGCAGGAGCACAAACTCGATGGCGACTACCTCCGCCTGGAGTTTCGACAACAGTTATGCGCTTGAGTCTCGGCGCGAACGGTGGCCTAGATGAGCGCAGGTGCGGCTTTCATAGGTGCGCCCCAGTCGCCCCGGCCTGGCCTCTCCATCTATCTCCACGCTCCTTCACGTAGCTTGCCAGAATGTAGGACCAAGGAATACCAAGAACATCCACAACAACGCCGATGACCATCGCACGGGTGAGGTCTGTTGACCGGACGGCAGGCCACATCGGGAGCGCAACTGCTACTAACCATACCGTCTTGTAGACCAGTTGCAGGAGAAGCAAAGGAACCATCTTCAGCGGATATCGAAGCCCCAACCCCGACAAAACCGACAATGCAGCCCAAAAGCTGAAGGCAACGCCTTTCACTGGGTCCCATGCTCCTTGGTGCCTAAGAACCTCCGGCCATACGTCCAATCCGAGCAGCACGAAGTTAAGCAGGTAAACGAATCTCATTACGTACAGACGCAACGTTGATACGTCTTTAGGCATGACGACCTCTCTCTCTCCGGGTAGTTGTGCGCAACGAGAACGTCCGGTCCCTATTGCTTGTATACTGCACGATTTCTATGTGGCTCTTGTTGAAAAAGGGATGCGGCCCGACGATGGCCCGTCTCACCCTGGCACGAAAGATTGCCGCGATCACTTTAACCATTGGGAAGAAAGGAGCAAGTTTCGACGCCAAACAATTGCATCGGCAAGCCGCTTGAGCGTCTCTGGTAAGAGGCGTTTCCATCTCCGGTGATTCTCTCTGGTGGTGGTCGGTCGGGTTCTCGAGACAAAAATCTTCTCGGCCTCCGGTCGGGAAGAACTCTTTTCTTGACATCTCTTTATAGAACTCATGGACCCGGACCGGCCAATTCTCAATTGACCCAGCGCTACAGGAGGTAAAGGGTGGATTGCTGCAACCGCCCTGGTAGCCCCACCAAATCGGTTTCGTAGCAAATTGAGACAGGCCGGCGATGCAGTTGTCGTAAGAAAGGTTGCAAATAGCACGGACCCGACGTAGTATGAAAGGTTGGACGCAGCATTCCGCGTTCATCTGTCCCAACAAAACCAAAACTTCCAGGTAGAAAACGCAGCCCTAGCTTTTGAAAAAAATCTAAAGGGGTGCCCAAGCCCCGGTGCAATTCGGAGAGAATGCATGTCGTGGTACGCGTACTGCCTCACGGAACACCAGCCCCTTTTGAACGGTGTTCGCGCCCGTCGTCCCTTCGTGCTGGATGGAATACAAGGTGTGAACTCCGCTCCCGTCATGAGCTACCCCAGCGGGGAATTCGCGGTGATCGTCAGTGAATTTGACCGCGCTTCCTCCAAACTCGACGAAAAGTCGGTCCTTGAACACGCCCGCGTGGTAAGCCAGAGCTTCCGAACGGCCACGGTCTTGCCCTTCCGCTTCGGAACGATTTTCGACACCGAGGATGCCATCCGCCAGGCGGTCCGCGCCAACCGGCGCACTTTTTGTGAGAGCGTGGCCCGGCTTCGTGGCAAGTCGGAGATGCGCATCAAGCTGGTGGTCCGCGACGGTTCTCTTCGCGGCGCCACGGAGGAGATTGTCCTGCCGGATACGGTCGGGCGCGAGTACCTTAGCAAGCTGCGCGAGAAGGCGTCCCGTGAGCGGGAGCGGCAGACCAAGGCGCGAGCCCTTTCCGTCCAGGTGCACAAGCTCTTCAACCCGATCGAGGAAGAAGTCAGCTGCAAGAAAGTCAGTGCCGATGGAATGTTGCTGGATATCGCTCATCTCATCGACACCAAGTCGATCGAAAAGTATCAGAACCGGTACAGCACGGCCGCCAAGCAATTCAAGGATTGCAAGCTGTTTGTGACCGGTCCCTGGCCGCCCTACCACTTCCTGCCCGGAAAAGTGCGTACCGTGGCCGGCGACAGCTAGAAGCTCTGCGCTTTGTGCCAAGCCCCCTTTCGAGGGGGTTTTGCTTTTGGAGAATAGGCTATGTGGAGACGCGGATTGCCGCGTCTCCGGGGTCATAGACGGGGCAAGCCCCGTCTCTACTGCGAGCTCCTACCTTAACTTCTGCCAAAGTGCAGCTTTATGCATCTGGCATCACATTGGTCGGTGATCCCAACGCAGGCGTGGGCCTAGGCGATTCAAGCTAAGGTATTGATTTTGAATAGGTTGCCGAAATGGGACGCGCCTGGTGCCCCGGTTGCCATTTTGGTTCGGCAAATGCTCATTTCCAGTCTACTGAAGAGGCCGCACCGTTGGAACAACTTCACACTCGATCGTCTCGACATGCCACTCTGTCCGTTCACATCCCCCGAACGGCGTCAAATTAGTTTCCTCTGATTCCCGCCACTTTGCCTCTTTGAAAAGGGTGGCCCCGAAAAGGGGCCGCTTTTTTTTGGTAGTGGTGCAGTCCCTCAGCGGATGAAGCCGTGCCCTTTCAAAACCGGCCCAAACGGAACCGCCACGCTTTTTTTGTTGCTCGCGCTACTGTACACTCGCGGTTTCCCAGCCATGAAGCGGCGCGAAAGAGGAAGGCATTGAGCATGAGAACTTCGGCCAAGAAGAAGCTCAAACTGAAAACCCTGACTCCGCTGTTCGTTCTCCTACTCTCCGCCAGCTTGGGCGCGTGGTCGCAGACGACGCTGCCCAAAGCGCAGGGCGCTGCGCCCGCAGCCGCATTTTCCAAAGAGCTGCGCGATCAGTTGCAAGCCGTGCGCGACGCAGCTCTCACCAGCGACTACGCCTGGCATCAACTGGCGCACTTGACCGAGAACATCGGTCCCCGTCCGGCCGGATCGCCGCAAGCGCAGGCCGCGGCCGAATACGTCGCCGCCGAGATGCGCAAGCTTGGCCTGGAGGTTCACTTGGAGCCCGCGCAAGTGTCGCACTGGATTCGCGGCGAGGAAAAGGCGCAGCTGGTCGAATATCCCGGACAGGTGCCGGAGACAACGCAGCGAATTGTCCTCACCACCATCAGCGGCAGCTCCGCGACTCCGGCCGAAGGCATCACGGCGGAGGTCGTGGTGGTGCACAACTTCGACGAACTCAGCGCTCTGGGCCGACAAAAAGTTGCCGGCAAAATTGTCCTGTTCAACGTCCCCTTCGACGAGCGCAAAGCGCTCGCCGGCATGGCATTCGAGGCTTACGGCGAGGCCGTTGGCTATCGCGGACACGGCGCCAAGGCGGCGGCTGAACTTGGCGCCGCCGCTTCCCTGGTTCGTTCCGTCGGAGGCGCCGACTATCGCCTGCCGCACACGGGTTACAGCGTTCCCGCCGGAATTCCCGCCGCGGCTCTCGCCGCCGAAGATGCCGATCTGATTGAACACCTCGCCGGCCAGGGCCGCATTCGCATGCACCTCACGCTGACTCCGCAAAGCCTGCCTGACGCCACCGGGTACAACGTTGTCGCCGACCTGAAGGGCAGCGAGCATCCCGAGCAGATCGTGGTTGTCTCTGGTCATCTCGATTCGTGGGACCTCGGGCGCGGCGCCATTGATGACGGCGCGGGGGTTGTCATCTCCATGTCCACGGCCGAAGTGCTGCAGCGCCTGCATATCCGACCGCGCCGCACGCTGCGCGTCATCGCCTGGATGGACGAGGAAAATGGAGGCGGCGGACACGAGGCCTATGCCAAAACTCACGCCGCGGAATTTCCGAACCACGTCGCCGCCATCGAGAGCGACTCCGGAGCCGGCCACCCCCTCGGCTTCTATATGAAGATGCCGCCCGCCGCCCTTGCCGCCTTGGAGCCGCTGCGCGATATCCTGCGCCCCGTCGGCTCGACTGTTTTCCGCTCCACGGAACACAGTCCCGGGTCCGACATTGATCCACTGGTGGAAGCTGGCGTGCCCGGCATAGGCATCATCCAGGACGACCGCAAATATTTCGACTATCACCACAGCGCCGCCGATACGCTCGACAAAGTCGATCCGCAGGATCTGCGCGAGAACGCCGCGGCCATGGCAGTCATGGGATACGCGCTCGCCAGCATGCCCGGCCCGCTGCCGCGGTAGGGATTGAAATCAGAGTCGCGCACGGGACGGCGCAAAGCGGATGGTATAATCGCAG
>JBKQLO010000135.1:0-6861 GCA_052147055.1 Terriglobales bacterium | reverse complement strand
CGGCTCCTCCCAACTCACTGTCGCGCAAACGATAGAAAGTGCTTCCGTGCCAATGGTTGGTGCCCGACTTGGTCACCACATTCACCACCGCGCCCCCAGCCCGCCCCGACTCTGCTCCATAACCGCTTGACTGCACGCGGAACTCCTGTATCACTTCGTCGGAAAATTGGTAAGGCGCGTGATACCGTCCCGACGCTTGCGCATAGAACCCGTTATTGTTGTCCCCTTCGTCCACCAGGAAGCTCGTGTTGTATCCCCGAATCCCGCCATAAGAAAGATCCCCGTTCGAACCCGAAGTCAACCCTCGCGGATCCTGCGTCACGCCCGGCGACAACAACAACAGATCGGTGAACCTGCGCCCATTCAGCGGCAGATCCTTGATCGCCCGCTCATCCACCAGCGCCGACACCGAACTCGGATCCGTCTCCGCCATGCGCGGCGCCTCCGACACCGCGATCGATTCCTTCGGCCCCGCCGCCTTCAGCTTGAAGGTCAACTGGGCCGCCGCGCCCACCTCGACCCGAATCACTGGCGAAATCTGGGGCGACATCCCCTCCGCCTCTGCTCGCGCCGAATACTGCCCCGGCGGCAGCAGGTCCACCGCGAATCGTCCCGCGGAATCCGTCGCCGAGTGATAGCGGATCCCGGTCTCGACCCGGATCGCCATGATATCCGCGTTCGTAATTACCGCTCCCTGCGCATCTAATACCACGCCCCGCAATGCACCCGTTGATGCATCCTGCCCCCACGCGCCAGAAGCAATAAGAAGGATGAGTTGAAAGAGGAATACGCGGAAGACAACTACCCTGAAGACATTGCGAATCGCAGCCAGAAACGGCTCACCGCGGCGGCACATACAAATCCCCTCGTCTCCGAGACTTCGGAATCGGAGGGGATTCCGGAAACCCTGCGAATGTATATATCAAAGTGCATCGCGGCCGTATGTGACGCGCGCACAGGCAATATGTTCAGTTTTGTGGTTGTGGTGAATCATACGGTGGAGCGACGGGCGTCTCCGCCCGTCCAACAGTATCGCGGCCGGGCGGGGGCGCCCGGCTCTCCACCGACAAACCTGTATCGACTCAGTGTGCCGGAGCTGCTGCGGGGGCCGCTGGCTTCGCGCCAAAGTCCACCTTCGGCACCGCACGCGACGCTTCCGTAGCCTGGAAGTACGCCGGGTTCTGCTTGTAGCCGGCAAACCCTGCGTACAGGCTGTTCGGGAACTGCAGCACATAAGTGTTGTAATCCTGCAGCGTGTCGTTATAGCGCTTGCGCTCGACGGCGATCCGGTTCTCCGTTCCCGCCAGTTCATCCTGCAAGCGCAGAAAATTCTCATTGGACTTGAGCTGCGGATAATTCTCTACGATCAGCAGCAGCCGCCCGATCGCTCCATCCAACTGCCCGTTCGCGGCAATCTTATCGGACGGCGTCTGCGCCGAAAGCAGCGCCGACCGCGCCTTGGCGATGTCCCCAAACACCGTGACTTCCTGCTGCGCATATCCCTTCACTGTCTCCACCAGGTTCGGAATCAAATCGGCGCGCCGCTGCAGCACGATATCCACCTGCGACCACGCCGCCTTCACCGCCTGATCCTTCGCCACCAGTTGATTGCGCACGCCCACGTACTGCCCGAACAGCGCCAGCACGATCAGCACCAGCACTACCAGTACAATCAATCCCTTGCTCATATCCCTCTCCTGAATAGAAAATTAATCGCAAGTGTAAAAGCCACGCAACTCTTACGCCGCCGGATCCAGCATCTTGTCCACCGCCGCCGTCACCTGTTCCACCAGCTTCAGATAACGCGCAAACACCTCATCCACCTTCGCCGACTTCCGCTCGGCCTTGCGCTCTCTGAGGTCCAGCAGTTCACCAAACGCGCTCGTATCAATCCCCAGCTTACCCGCCAGCGCAGCCGCCGCTTCCCTCTTCGATCCCGCCCCCGCATCGCCCAGCGCAATCAGCGCATGACGGAACAGCGTCCCAAAAGCCGGCAGCGACCGCAGCAACAGGTCCCACTTCGCCTCCGCGTTCCCTGACACCATCAGCAACCGCTGCCGCAGCAGGATCGTCTTCTCCCGCAGCTCATACTCCACCTGCGCCCGATGTAAACGCATCGGGATCTCTAACGTCTTCAGAACGTCTTCTCCCCACAGCACGCGATAGTGCCGCCGCATGTCCAAAAATTCGATGGAGAAAAGGTCCGCCGACCGGCGCATCTCTTCCGCACTCATCAGCAGCGGCTCGCGATGCTTCTGCTTCCCCCACCATTCAATCACCGGAGCCAGCGCCACAATCGCAGCGAAAGAAGTCTCGCCGAGCACGCACAGCAAATTCAGATCCGAGTGCTCGGCAATATAGTCGCCCGCCGCCGCCGACCCATAAAGAATCACCGCCAGCAGATTCGTTCCCGCCGCTCCGCGTATCCGTTCGACAAACTCGTTGATCAGCTTTTCTGGAACCATTCCGCGCCTCTCACTCTCTGGCAGGGGGAGTGACGGGCGTCTCGCCCGTCCAGGCTAAGCGGGGCCGGGCGGGGACGCCAGGAGCTCCACTACCAACTGCCACCCGCCCCGCCTCCGCCCGTACTCCCACCGCCAAAACCACCAAACCCTCCGCCGCCGAATCCACCTCCAAACCCGCCTCCACCAAACCCGCCCCGGCCTCCGCCCATGTTGCTAAACAGCATTCCCCACAGCAATCCCGACAACAATCCAGATCCGCCCCCACCCCGTCCCCCACCACGGCCACGAAATATCGCCCGCAGAATGGGAAGCACAATAAAGAAGAGGACGAAGATTAAAACCAGCACCGTCCCCGCTCCAATGTCAGGTGCAGGTTGCCGACGAGTCACGGCCAGAGGAGGCTGATTGTCCAGCGTCACGCCCGCATCCTGCGCAATCACCGAGGCCACGCGCGAAGTCATCAGCGTGACCGCTCCCGCATAATCCCCGCTACGCAGCAACGGCACCATCTCGCGTCCGAACCCGCCCACCTTCCCGTCCGGAAGAATCGACTCCAACCCATATCCCACCGTGGTCCAATACTTGCGATCCTCGGTCGCGAGCAGGATCAGCACACCGCGATCCTTTCCTTTCGCCCCGATCCCCCACTTCTGATACAGCGCTACCGCGTAACTCACCACATCCTGCCCGTCGACCGACTTCACCGTAACCACGGCAATCTGGGCGTGCGCCTTCTGATCCACCTGCTGGCAAAGGTCGTTCAACCGCGCCTGCGTAGCCGCATCCAGAACCCCCGCAAAATCATTGACGTAATTCGTGGCATGTAGAGAAGCAATAGGCTCGGCGGCAACCCACACCGCCGCCCCCAGCAAAATCCAAAGGATCGCCGAAATTCTCATCCGCCGTTTCATTCAGAAAAATTGTACAGGAGTGCGCTCCACGAGGGTTGAGCGCTGCAATTCGAGTCTAATGCGTCTTGACCAGGGAGCCGACCAAATAGCCGAGCGCCATCGACACTCCCGCACTAACCAGCCCAAGCAGTGCCCAATTAAGCAGCACCCAATGAAGCCAGTTAGACGGAGCTGTGGGCGCGGGCTCGGGGAGCTGATCGAGAACTTGCTCGGAGACATCGTGATTGAGGGCCTGCTGCGCGACTTGCTCCGAGACTGGCTGCGAGACTGGCTCCGATACTTGTTCCGAGACTGGCTCGGCGACCTCGGGCTTCTGTTCCCCCAAGGCCTCGTGCGTCGCCTTGATCGAAATTGACTCCGGCGAAACCGACTCGATCGAATCCGACATGGAAGCAAGAGGTTGAGTCTTTTCAGGCTGGGCATTTCCCGGCTGCGGCTTCTCACTCAAGGTTTTGGGAATCATTTCGGCGAGCCGGTCCAAAACCGTCTCGTGGTCCTTGGTGAAACCGCGCAGACGCGGAGAGAAAATCTCCAGCAGGCCGACCACCCTGACATCGGACACGATGGGAACGGCTATGAGCGAGCCTATGCCCAATCTGCGACCGATTTCAGGATCAATGCGCGGGTCGTTTTCCATATCGCGGCACTGGACGAGGAGGCCAGTGCGAACACATTCTCCGGAGAGACCCTGTTGTACGTCCACCGGGGCTCCGAGCGGCGGCGCTGGTTCACCGGCTCGCGCCCGGCAGATCATCTCGTCATCCGTGAGAAACGCCAGAGCCGCGCCGCTGGCTCCGGTGAGGCTCAAGGCGGACTCGGTGATCAGCCGCAAAACTGCATCGACGTCCTCTTCACCAATCTCGCGGATCTCACGGCGAACTGCTTCCAGCGAAGAGAGCACTCCGCCTGGATCGGGCATTGGAACAACCTCAGGGGATTCAATGCCCGGCGCCGGCGATCTGCGAGTGCTCGGATACATAGTTGCGACCCTATTAGCCAGAATTTCCCTTTTTTCGCCAGAAAAACTGCGGTCAGATTGTAACCCATTCCCGCCTGTTCTCGACATACTCCAAACGGGTGAGTTCTTCTGGACTGGACGCGAACTGTTTTGATCGCTGGGAAAGAGCAGTCCGGATAAGTGGACAATGCAGCGGAGAAGACGTAAAGTCTGCGTGTGATCAGTCGTGCCAGCCATCTTCCGTTAGTAATGGCTCGTGCCCTGCGCCATGGCGGACGCACTGCAGTCGTCGATTCGCAGGGGTTGTTCACCTACACCGACTTGCTGGACGCGTCGTCGCGCGTGGCGGCGGCACTGCTCGCTGGCCGCGAGGACCTTCGGGGAGGCGACCTGAACGAAGAGCGCGTGGCATTTCTGCTGACGCCTGGATTTCCTTGGGTTGCGGTGCAGTGGGGAATCTGGCGGGCAGGTGGCGTCGCCGTCCCGTTACCACTTAACTCAACAAGGACTGAGCTGGAATATTTTATCGACGATACCGAGGCATCGACTCTGGTATTCGATGCTTTGATGGCTCCTCTGCTGTCGCCAATTGCCGCAGCCCGCAGCATCCGCGCGCTGTCGCTGTCGCATGACCAGCTTCGCGCTCGCCCGCCGGCGGAATTGCCGAACATAACTCCGGACATAAGTCCGGACATAAAGGACCACCGGCGCGCCATGATTCTCTACACCAGCGGCACCACCAGCCGGCCCAAGGGCGCGGTCACAACCCATGCCAACATTACGGCGCAAATCACGAGCCTGGTGGAGGCTTGGGAGTGGTCGGCCGACGATCGCATTGTGCTGTGTTTGCCGCTGCACCATGTGCACGGAATCATCAACGTTGTTTCCTGTGCGCTGTGGTCGGGCGCGACTTGCCAGATGCTGGAGCGCTTCGACGCGAACGCCGTGTGGGACCACATCGCCAGCGGCGGCGTAACTCTGTTGATGGCGGTGCCCACGATTTATGTGAAGCTGATCGCCGCCTGGGATCGGGCTTCGCCGGAGCGCCGCGCTAAGCTAAGCCGGACGTGCGCCGGGTTGCGTTTGATGGTGTCCGGCTCGGCAGCGCTGCCGGTGAGCACGCTCCAGCGCTGGCAGGAAATCAGCGGCCACACGCTGCTGGAGCGCTACGGCATGACGGAGATTGGCATGGCGCTGTCAAACCCGTTACGAGGCGAGCGCGTGCCGGGCAGCGTCGGGAGGCCGCTGCCAGGCGTCGAGGTTCGACTGGTCGGAGAAAACGGCGAGCCGGTCGCCCGGGGAACACCGGGCGAGATCGAAGTCCGCGGCGCAAGCGTGTTCGCGGAATACTGGGGCCAGCCCGACGCAACCCGCGCTGCCTTCCGCGAGGGCTGGTTTCGCACCGGCGATACTGCGGTCGTCGAGAACGGTGTCTATCGCATTCTTGGCCGCACAAACATTGACATCCTCAAGACGGGCGGACACAAGGTATCGGCGCTGGAGATTGAAGAATCGCTGCGCCAGCATCCCGCGATTGCCGAGTGTGCCGTGGTCGGCGTGCCCGATCCAGAGTGGGGCGAGCGCGTCGCTGCGGCCGTAGTATTGAATGACGTGCTGAACGACGCCGATGCCCTCGACCTGCCCTCCCTTCGCACCTGGGCCAAGGAGTTGCTAGCGGCTCACAAATTGCCTTCGCGGCTTCTCGTGCTGGATGCCCTTCCGCGCAACGCGATGGGAAAGGTAATGAAGCCCGCGGTGGCGGCGCTGTTTCAATCCGCGGGTAACGGCGATCGCGTCGCCTAGGAACCGGCTGCGGAAGAAGTCTAACTTCGCGCCCCAGCCCCTAAAGGGGCCACGCTCAACGAAGAACCGGGCTTGAATGGGCCACGCGTCGCTTGAAGATAGGAAGTCAAAATCCCCACCCTAACGTCGCAAAGAGCGCGACGTTAAGGATGGGGCACCCGGCATGCCACTTCTCGAAAAGCGCGAGAAGTGGCGCACTCGGCTAAAGCAATGCCCTGATGCGAAACGTTAGTTTTTCCGCAGCCTGCCAGGGGCCAGCCTGCCGTGCACCCTTGACAAGGTGTGGTATGCTGCCCGCGCCCAACAAATCTCTGGTTTCGCGCTCATCCTCACTGCGCAGGAGGACACCATGGCCAATGAAGCAGTGATCCGCCCAGTACCAGCAATCCACACCAAACTCTCACGCCAGCAAATCACTGGATTCTGGGGCGCATGGTTCGGTTGGACGCTGGACGGCATGGATTCGGTGATCTATGCACTCGTCCTCAGCCCCGCACTCACGGAACTGCTTCCGAAGTCGGGGTACAAAGGCACTCCCGCCAATGTGGGGTTTGCGGGATCGATACTGTTTGCCCTCTTCCTCGTCGGATGGGGACTGTCGTTAATTTGGGGGCCGATTGCCGACAAGTTTGGCCGCACCCGGGTGCTTGCTGCCACCATCTTCGTTTATGCCATCTTCACCGGAGCTGCCGCTTTGTCGCAGACGGTGTGGCAATTGGGATTG
>JBKQLO010000134.1:0-2965 GCA_052147055.1 Terriglobales bacterium | reverse complement strand
GGAGACGCGCTGTATTCGGTTTTCCTTGCCTTCCGACCCCTGCCGGAACACGCCCCGAAACCGAAAATTCACAAGATGGAGACCCAACAACAATGACCTTCTGCATCGCAATGAAAGTGAAGGACGGCCTGGTGGCCCTGGCCGACACACGAATCACCAGCGGCACCGAGCACATCACGGGGAAAAAGGTGACCGTGCATCCCAACGGCAATCATCCCATCTTCCTGATGACGTCTGGGCTCCGTTCCGCGCGGGACAAGGCCTCTGGGCGGTTACGTCAAGATGAGCGGCGAGAACCCGATGGATGAGCGCACCGGTGACCCGGCCGAATTCCTTTCGCATCCGCGCTGGCATCGCTTCATCATTGCCATTGCGGGCCCGTCCATGAACATCATGCTCGCCATCGGCCTGTTGGCCGGCGTTTACATGGTGCATTACGAGTACCCAGCGTATCTCGACCAGCCCGCCGTCATCGGTTGGGTGGAACAGGATTCACCCGCGGCCAAGCTCGGACTTCAAGCCGGCGACAAGATCATTCGCATTGAGAACATCGAGAATCCCACCTGGGAGCAGGTCGAACCCAAGGTGGAGATGAATCCTAACCAGCCTGTGAACGTGGCCGTGCAGCGGGGAGATCGAATCCTGAATCTGACGATCACCCCAGAGGCCTACGGCATTTCGCAGATCGGCTTTGCCGGGTGGGACCCCAAGCGCGCCATGGAAGTGACCGAACTCGAGCCCGGCATGCCGGCAGAGAAAGCCGGAATCAAAGTTGGCGATCTGATCGTGGCGCTCGACGGACAACCCGTGCCCGCGCTGGGCGCGATGATTGAACATCTGAAGCAAACCAAAGACAAGCCGATTGCACTGACCGTCTCACGTGACGGCCAGCCCATCACCCTCACCATTCAGCCGGTATTGGCTGACGTACAGACCTTGCAGACCAAGGCCTACCGCATCGGCGTGGGCAGTCTGCCCATGAAAGTCGGAAGCCTCTCATTCGGCGCGGCCTTGCAACGCTCGTTCGACGATAATCGCAAGACTTCCCTGCTGATTCTTGAGCTGATGCAAAAGCTGGTTCAGCGCAAGATGTCGATGCGCACCATCGAAGGCCCCATCGGCATCGGCCGCGCCGCCGGCGCCGCCGCCAGCGAAAAAGGTTGGACGCCACTGCTCTTGCTCACCGGCGCCATCAGCCTGAACCTCGGCATCTTCAATCTGCTGCCCATTCCCATCCTCGACGGCGGCGTAATTATGCTGCTCTTCATCGAGTCCCTGATGCGCCGCGACATCAGCCTGCGCATCAAAGAGCGCATCTATCAAACTGCATTTGTGTTCCTGGTGCTGTTCGCCGTCATGGTGATTTACAACGACCTCGCCAAGACGCTGCCCGGCCTGGCGGGACGGCTGCCGTAACCCCAAGATCATGAACCACAAAGAACACCGAAGTACACAAAGAACGGCTTAGGCTTTCCTTTGTGTTCCTTGGTGTCCTTTGTGGTTTCAAGCCTTTTGCGGCGGGCTGAAGCAGGGTTTCACGTGCTAAAATGAAGCTTCCCAATGGCTAACCTGCTCCGCAGAAAATCCGTAACCTGCACCATCGGCAACGTCCGCGTAGGCTCCGATGCCCCAATCGTCGTGCAGTCCATGACCAACACCGACACCGCCGACATCCCCTCGACCGTACAACAAGTCGCCGCCCTCGCCCGCGCCGGCTCCGAGCTCGTCCGCGTCACCGTCAACACCGAAGCCGCCGCCGCCGCCGTAGCCCCCATCGTCGACCAACTCGCCAAGCAAGGCATCCCCGTCCCCATCGTCGGCGACTTCCATTTTAATGGGCATATCTTGTTGAGGAAGTTTCCGGAGTGTGCACGGGCTTTGGCTAAGTATCGGATCAATCCTGGGAACGTTAGCATTGGGCGGAAGAATGATGACAACTTCGCTACCATGATCGAAGTGGCGGTGGAGAATCAGAAGCCGGTGCGGATTGGCGTCAACTGGGGGTCGCTTGACTCGGCGCTGCTTACTCGCATGATGGATGAGAACTCGCGGCTGGCTGATCCTCTTGATGCGCGCGAAGTTACTATGGAAGCTATGGTGGTCAGTGCGCTTAACTCGGCCAAATTGGCTGAGAAGTATGGGTTGCGTCCGGATCAGATTATTCTTAGCGCTAAAGTTAGCGGGGTGCAGGATTTGGTTGACGTCTATCGGTCGCTGGCGGCGCGGTGCAATTATCCGCTGCACCTTGGACTCACCGAGGCCGGCATGGGGGCCAAAGGCATTGTGGCTTCTAGCGCGGCGCTGGGCGTGTTGTTGCAGGAAGGCATTGGCGACACCATCCGCGTGTCGCTGACCCCCGCGCCTGGGGGCGACCGCACGGAAGAAGTCCGCGTGGCGCAGCAGATTCTGCAATCCATGGGCATTCGCAGCTTCACTCCGCAAGTCACCGCCTGCCCCGGATGCGGCCGCACCACCAGTACCTTTTTCCAGGAAATGGCGCAGCAGATTCAGACTTACCTGCGCGAGCAAATGCCGCACTGGAAGGGCAGCCACGTCGGCGTCGAAGAAATGAAAGTTGCCGTCATGGGATGCGTGGTCAATGGCCCTGGCGAATCCAAGCACGCCAGTCTGGGCATTTCGCTGCCTGGAACCTTCGAAGAACCCAAAGCTCCCGTCTACATCGATGGCCGCCTATTCACCACGCTGAAGGGCGACCACATCGTCGCCGAGTTCATCAAGCTGGTGGATGAGTATGTGGAAAGCCACTACGCGGCGAGAGAAGAAGTGGTCGCGCGATAGCCGTCACTCTGCCCCCTGGTCGTTCTCCGCAGCCCTTCTGAGCGTAGGGACAGCCACGCTTGCGATGCTTGCCACGAAGTCCAAGAACCCCTATAGTCACCACAAATGCGCGGGACAGCCGCCCTGCTCCTATGCCGCGGGTTGTGGAGGAACTGAAAATGCCGAG
>JBKQLO010000133.1:0-22722 GCA_052147055.1 Terriglobales bacterium | reverse complement strand
TGGCCAGCGCAATCTTGGCCCCAAGAACATTTTCTGCGATCTTCAAAATGTCTTTGGTCTTGTTGTCGATCGGCGCATTGAAAATCACATCGGGAGGCATCGCTGTCTCGGCCCCCGACACAATCTTGTACTCAGCCTCGGCTTCCTCGACTCTTCCCTTCCCGGCCAGCGCCATCCCTCGCGCAAAATGCCAGAAGTCAGTCGTGGCTTGCATAGCGGGATCAGGCTGCTTCATCGCCAGAATGTCATCCCAGCGATGGAAGCGGACTTCCACCGCCATGGGAATGGTCATGAAGCCTTCGAGCGGCGGCATCATTTTCACCGCAGGCCCAACGTGCTCGGCCAGCAAATCGGCATTTTTCTTGGCTTCAGCATAGTTGCCGTTCATCGAAGCGCACATGGCGATGAAATGGAGATTGTGGCTGTAGTACATCATCGGGTAAATGCCCTGCGCGCCACTGGCCTTGATATAAGCCCGGTCCACGGCCGCGGCCTCTTCGTTCGTCTTCACCGCCGCTTCATAATCCCCGGTGCGGATGTACACATGCGCCGGCATATGGACGATGTGTCCGGCGTTAGGCGCTAGCGACGCCAGTTTGTTTGCGCCCGCGAGCGCACGCTCAGGATTGGGCGAAGCTTCCACCGCATGGATGTAATAGTGAATCGCGCCCAGGTGATTGGGATCGCGCCGAATCACGGATTCCAGAGTCGCGACAATTTCTTCTGTCCCGGCCTCGGGGGTGCCATCCACATGCCACAGCCCCCAGGGATGCAAAGTCATGCCCGACTCGGCGAAAAGCGTAGCCGCATCGAGGTCGTCAGGAAATTGCTTCATCACCTCGCGCATGGCATCGTGATACTCCTCTGCGGCCTTGCGGCGATCGGCCCTGGGATCAGCCGGAAAGCGCTTGGCCATGGCTCGAATGTAGGCCTGCTCGCTGGGCGAAGCGCCGGCGGAAAGATCCACCGCTTTCTGAATCTCCTCATGAGCGTGCTTGAACCGGTCATCGCTGGCCGGGTCATTGTAGTTCGGACCGACGGCCTCTGCGATGCCCCAATATGCAATGGCGAGTTTGGGATCCAGGTCCGCCGCTTTCTGGAACGAGCGCGCCGCTTCATCGTGATTGAACGCATAGATAAAGCGTAATCCCTGGTCGAAGAACTTCTGCGCTTCAGGGTTCTTGGTTGAGACGGGATGATGGGCATTACCCACGCCCGTCATCAAGGTGACGGGCCTGGCCGTCGCGTGGGCGGCATGGTCTTGGGCTAACGACGCAACGCACAACCAGAGGGCAAGCAAGACAGAAATGTGGTAATGCATAAGCACAGCCTCCTTACATTCAAGGTAGGGACAGGGAAAGCTGCTTGCGAATGATGCCCAAATAATAGTGGAAGTAGATTAGCCAAATGCCGACATTTTCGCAATTGTGACAAGGATTCCCACCCTGAATCCGAAGGAATGAGAACCGGAAGTCTATCCTTGCGAGGTACTCAGGAACGCCGGGTCCCAGGCCGGGGACTGAAAGCGTGAGCTGCAAAATAATGCATCTCTGCTACTGTGGAAACCCCTGGCCGGACGGGTCAAGATGCAAAGTATTTCACAGTGCCGCAATTAGTGGAAACGCGGTACAATGCCCCGCCGGGTTTGCAGCGTAAGGTGGATGAATCTTTGGCCCCGGGTTGGAGACATTTTCTGAGACGCTGGACCCCCCAGTCCAGATCCTTGCCAGCACGTGAGTTCACAGATCTATCTCTTGAACAGCTTACCCATGAAAATAATCCGCCACTCGTCAAGCAGAGAGCCCTCGAAGAAGCGACCCTTGTCGCGTTCCCAGATCACTTCAGCGCAGGCTAACTCCTTCCGGCTCGGGAGGGTTGCGCTCTGGCTGTTGTTCGCGGTCGTGCTTTCCGTTCATACCGCGTTCCCGCAGACGGTAACTGCGACCGTCGGGGTTGGTAACTCTCCTGCCGCAGTCGCGGTCAACCCTGTGACCAGCACCATCTACGTTGTCAATACCGCCAGCGACACAGTCAGCGTTATCAATGGAGCGACAAACTCGGTCACCGCGACCGTCAACACCGGAAGTAATCCCATCGCCCTGGCAGTCAATCCGCTGAGCAACATGATTTACGTGGCCAACAACGGGAGCAGCAACATCACCGTGATCAACGGCGCCACTAATACTGTTTCCACCCTCACCGACCCGAATGCCATCAGCCCGATCGCGATAGCGCTGAATCCGCTGACCAACATGGTGTATGTGGCGAACAGCGAGAGTAACAATCTTACTGTCATCAACGGTGCCGACAACATGTTGGTTGGCAGCGTCGGCGTGGGAAACATTCCCACTGCGGTGGTGGTGAATCCGGCGACCAACATGGTATACGTCGCCAACCGCGCCAGCAGCAATGTCACGGTTGTGAACGGAGCCAATAACCGGGTTGCAGCTACGGTTGGGACCGGGACCAGTCCGGCTTCCTTGGCCTTGGACACGGCGACCAACATGGTGTACGCCGCGAATAATGGCAGCAACAATTTGAGCGTAATTAGCGGGGCCAGCAACACGGTCACGGCCACAGTTCCCACGGGGACAAGTCCCACGGCGGTGACGGTCAATCCCGTGACTGACACGGTGTACGTTGCCAACAACGGCAGCAGCAACGTTACCGTCGTCAATGGAGCCAATAATACGGTCACCGCGACCGTCACTGCTGGAAATAGTCCCGTTGCGGTCGCGGCCGACCCGACCACGAATCAGATTTACGTCGTTAACAACACGAGCAATAACGTCACCGTGATCAACGGCGCAACCAATGCGACCACGACTGTCGCAGACCCCAACGCGATCACTCCCGTCGCCGTGGCAGTGGACCCGGTCACCAACATGGTCTACACGGCGAACAACGGGAGCGCCAACGTCACCGTAATCGACGCTGACAGCAGCCTGGTCACGACCACCGTCTCCACGCCGACCAACCCTGTCGCCGTAGCCTTGAACGCGGTGACGAACAAGATATACGTGGTCAACAGCGCGAGCAGCACGGTCACGGTGATCGACGGAACCACTAACCTAGTGGTAGCTACGGTTAACACCGGCACCAACCCAGTTGCGGTTGCCGTGAACCCTGCCATCAACAGAGTGTATGTGGCCAACAACGGCAACAACACCGTCACGGTCATCGATGGATCCAACAACTCGGTGGCTGCCACCATCCCTGCCGGGACGAATCCAGTTGCGATCGCCGTGAATCCCGTGATCAATACGGTGTACGTGGTCAACAACGGCAGCGGCAACGTGACCTTGATCGATGGAGCCAATAACACGGTTGCCGGCACGGTCAGCGTGGGGACGGCACCGGCCGCCGTAGCGGTCAACCCGGCTACCGGCCTGGTCTACGTGGCGAACAATGGAAGCGACAACGTTACAGTTTTCGACTCCGTCGTCTCCAGCAACGTGACCATCACCGATTTGGCGGCGAGCCGCCCGGTTGCGCTTATGGTGGACTCGTTGACCAATAAGATATATGTCGCCAACTCGTTCAGCGACAATGTCTCGGTCATTGATGGCGCTACTGCAACGGTGGTGGCCACCATCAATGCCGGCGACACTCCCAGCGCCCTGGCCCTCAATCCGATCGGCAACAGGATTTATGTAACCAACAAGGGAGGCAATACGGTTTCAGTGATTGACGGCAACGCGCTGGCGGTAGTTGCCACGGTGACGGCGGGAACCGCTCCTTTCGCTGTGTCCGTCAATCCGACACTGAATCGAATCTACGTAGCCAACAACGGAAACGACAGCACCGACTTCGGCAGCGTCACGGTCATCGACGGAGTGAGCAACTCCAGCACGACCGTCACGGATGCGAACGCCAACCAGCCTTACGCATTGGCGGCGAACCCTGTGACGAATGAGGTCTATGTCGCCAACAACCTGAGTTCGAACGCCACCGTAATTACGGCGCAATCAGTACAGCCGAATCCGATCGTCGCGGCCATCGTGCCACTCACGAATAATCAGACTTCCAACGAAACTCCAACCTTCAAGTTTACGGCGTCGAACGGTCTTAGTCCTGCGCCCGTAGACGAATTGCTGTTCCAGTTAGACACCTGGCTAGGGGCCTGGACGCCGGCCACTCCAACCTCGCCAGGCAACTTCAAAGGCGCCACGACGACGCTGCTGCCCGGTTTCCACACCATCTACGCCTATGCGACAGAAGGCGAAGAGGCCACTTCCACGGTCACTGGTTCTCAGAGTAGTCCGCTGATTGGAAACATCGCCGCTTATGGGTTTCTGGTGGCAACCCCGCTTGCCGATGTCGCCCCTCCCAGTCTCAATTTTGGCAATCAGCAAGTGGGAACGCAGAGTTCGTCGCAGACCGTGACCCTGGGCAATCCCGGCAGCGCGCCTTTGACGTTCACCTATGCGGTTTCGCCGGGCGATTTCTCCGAGGGTCCCGGCGATACATGCAGTTCGGCGGGCGGTCAGTTGGCGCCGAATTCCTCGTGCACCATCTTCGTGGTTTTCACGCCTTCGAACAGCGGGCTTGAGACCGCGACGCTGACCATTACCGACAACTCCAACAACATTTCTGGCAGCATGCAAACGGTCTCTCTCACCGGTACGGGCACGACCACCTCGTTGACTCTCAGCGTAGCGGAGGCGGGTACCGGCGGCGGCACGGTGATGAGCAACCCGGCAGGCATCAATTGCCCGACGACAACCTGCTCCGCAAGTTTCTCTGCCGGAACCAGCGTGACCTTGACCGCTGCTCCCAACGTAGGCTCGACCTTCGTGGGATGGAGCGGCGCTTGCAGCGGCGCCGGGACATGCACGGTGGTGATGAACTCCAATCAAGCGGTGACCGCGAACTTCAAATTGATCGCGACCACCAGTTGCACCGGGACCACCGACAACTGGATCGGAGGAGCATCCGGCAATTGGAGCAATTCCAGTAACTGGAGCAACGGTGTCCCGAACAGCAGCAGCGTCAATGTGTGCATCAATGACGGGAACTCGGCCCCATCTCAAGTCACTCTCGACATCTCGGCAAGTGTCGGCGCGCTTTACATTGACAGTGGAAGCAGCCTGACCATCAGCAACAACAACACGCTAGTCACTTATGGGAACATCTCCAACGCCGGCCAGATCTTCGTCAGCCCCGCGGGTAACAACACTTTCCTGACCATGGGTGCCGGAGTAAGTCTGACCGGCGGGGGTTCGGTGACCTTGAGCAAGGGAGGCAATGGAACAGCGGCCATTGCGACCTCCGGCGGAAGTCAAACACTGACCAACGTGGACAACACTCTGCAAGGAACCGGCGTCATCGGGTGGAACGGTTTGATCGTGGTCAATCAAGCGGGCGGGATCATCAACGCCAACACGCCGAGTACCGGCACGCTCTTGTTGAATACTTCCGGCATGACGAACCAAGGGCTGCTCGAAGCCACTGCCGGTGGCACCTTGCAACTGCAGAATACCTACAACAACGCCGGGGGAAGAATCCTGGCCACCGGCAGTAACTCGACTGTTCAGTTCATCAGCGGAACCGTCCAGGGAGGAGTACTGGCCACCGCCAGCGGTGGCATTTTAACTACGCCCCCCAGCGATGCATTCACATTGGACGGAAACAGCCAGGGCACCTTGAACCTTGCGGGCACCTATGTGGTCGGCAACAACGCCACCACGTTCTTGACCGGGACCATCAACAACACGGGTGCGATTCAAGTGAACGCGGCGGGCAATAACACGTTCCTTACCATGTCCGGGGCAGTAAGTCTGACGGGCGGAGGCACGGTGACCTTGAGCAAGGGAGGCAATGGAACGGCAGCCATTGCCACCTCCGGTGGAGCTCAGACTCTCACCAATGTGAACAATGCCCTGCAAGGTACGGGTGTCATCGGGTGGAACGGCTTGAACGTGGTTAATCAAGCAGGCGGAATTATCAATGCCAACACGCCGAGCACTGGCACACTCCTGCTGAATACTTCCAATACGACGAACCAAGGCCTGCTGGAAGCCATCGGCGGCGGCACCTTGCAGCTGGAAAATACCTACAACAACCTGGGGGGAACAATCCAGGCAACTGGTGCTGGCTCAACCGTGCAGTTCATCAGCGGATCGGTCCAGGGGGGAACCCTGTCCACCGCCAGCAATGGAACCTTAACTACCCCTCCCAACGACGCTTTCACTCTGGACGGGAGCAGCCAAGGTACCTTGAACCTTGCGGGCACCTATGTGGTCGGCAACAACGCCACTACATTTTTGACCGGGACCCTCAACAACACGGGTGCGATTCAAGTGAACGCGGCGGGTAATAACACGTTCTTGACCATGGCTGCATCGGTCAGTCTGACAGGCGCGGGTACGGTGACGCTGACCACCTCCGGGAATGGAACGGCGGCCCTGGCCAGCTCCGGGGGATCTCAGACGCTGATCAACGTGAACAATACCCTGCAAGGTGCCGGTGTGATCGGGGATGGCTTGGTTGTGATCAATCAGGGCACGATCGACGCCAATCTGCCCGCAGTGGGAACCCTGACACTCAACCCCAATGCATTAACCAATGAAGGCCTGCTCGAGGCAACTGCCGCAGCCACGCTGCAACTCAACGGCAGCGTCTTCAACAACACCGGGGGGAACATTCTGGCAAGCGGCACCGGTTCGAATGTGCAGTTCGCGAACGGGGCGGTCATCCAGAGCGGAACCCTCACCGCGAGTGGGGGTGGCAGTCTTGGGGTCGCGAGTGGCAACAACCTGACGCTGGACGGCAATGCTCATGGCCCGTTGACCATCGTCGGCACCTACATGGGACTCAATGGCAGCACCACATTCTTGATTGGAACCATCAATAACACCGGCGTGATTCAAGTGGCCGCGCAGGGCAACAACACATTCTTGACCATGAGCGGCGCGGTAAGTCTGATCGGGAACGGTGTGGTGTCGTTATCCACCGGCGGTAATGGAACGGCAGCTCTGGCGACCGCCGGAGGGGACCAGTTGCTGACTAATGTGGACAACACCCTGCAAGGATTCGGCGTCATCGGCTGGAACGGTTTAGAGGTGACCAATCAGGGAACGATCAACGCCAACGTTGCGGCGGCCACCCTGACGCTGAATCCGAGCGCGTTTACGAACCAGGGTCTGTTGGAGGCCACGTCCGGAGGCATCCTGGCGCTGAGTGGTTCGACGATCAACAACCGCGCAGGGACGATCCAGGTGAACGGAGCGACCTCCAGCGTGCAGTTCGTAAGCAACGTCACAATCCAGGGCGGAACACTGGCCGGCATCAATAATGGGGTCTTAACGGGGAATGGCATGACCTTGGATGGAAGCACCCTGGGTCCACTGACGATTGCAGGCGCTTACGCGGTCACCAACAATTCCACGACCTCCTTGTTGGGGACGATCAACAATACGGGTGCGATTCAGGTAAACGCGGCGGGCAATAACACGTTCCTGACCATGGAGGGGCCGGTAAGTCTGACAGGTTCGGGCACGGTGACGCTGAGCAAGGGAGGCAATGGAACGGCGGCCATTGCCACCGCTGGCGGAGATCAAACACTGACCAACGTAAACAACGCTCTGCAAGGGACGGGCGTCATCGGGTGGAACGGCTTGAACGTGGTTAATCAAGCAGGCGGAATTATCAATGCCAACACGCCGAGTACCGGTACGCTGTTGCTGAATGCGCCCAATACCACGAACCAAGGCCTGCTCGAAGCCACCGGCGGCGGTACCCTGCAACTCGAGAACGCCTTCAACAACTCCGGGGGAAGAATCCTGGCCACCGGCAGCGACTCAAGCGTTCAGTTCATCAGCGGAACCGTCCAGGGAGGAGTACTGGCCACCGCCAGCGCTGGGATTTTGACCACGCCTCCCAGCGATGCATTTACCTTGGACGGAAGCAGCCAAGGCACCTTGAACCTTACGGGCACCTATGTGGTCGGCAACAACGCCACCACCTTCTTGACCGGAACCATCAACAACACCGGCATGATTCAAGTGGCCGCGCAGGGCAACAATACGTTCTTGACCATGAGCGGCGGAGTAAGTCTGACCGGCAATGGTGTGGTGACACTATCCACGGGCGGTAATGGAACCGCAGCTCTGGCAACTTCCGGCGGGGACCAGGTGCTGACCAATGTGAGCAACACCCTGCAAGGGTTCGGCGTCATCGGGTGGAACGGACTGGAGGTGACCAATCAGGGGACCATCAATGCCAGTGTTTCGTCGGCCACCCTAACGCTGAATCCGAGCGTTTTTACCAACCAAGGCCTGTTGGAGGCCACGTCAGGAGGCATCCTGGCGCTGAGTGGTTCGACGATCAGCAATCGCAACGGCACCATCCAGGTGAACGGAGCGACTTCCAGCGTGCAGTTCGTAAACAATGCCACCATCCAGGCCGGGACACTGGCCGGCATCAACAATGGAATCTTGACCATTCCGAGCGGTAACGCGATTACGTTGGATGGGAGCACGCTGGGCCCATTATCTATCGCGGGCACCTACGCAGTCGCCAATAATTCCACAACCTTCCTGTTGGGAACGATCAACAATACGGGAGCGATTCAAGTCAACGCGGCCGGCAACAACACCTTCTTGACCATGGCTGGGCCTGTAAGTCTGACAGGTGGAGGCTCGGTGACGTTGACCAAAGGGGGTAACGGAACGGCGGCCTTGGCGACGTCTGGTGGGAATCAAACGCTGACCAACGTGGGCAATACTTTGCAGGGCACGGGCGTCATCGGGTGGAACGGTTTGATGGTGGTCAATCACGGAACGATCAATGCCAACTTACCGGCCGAGGGAACGCTGGTGATCAACGGTGGATTTACCAACGCAGGATTGCTGGAGGCGACGGCCGGAGGGACGCTGGTTCTGAGCAACTCGACGATTTCCAACAGCGCCGGCACAATTGAGGTCAACGGAGCTGCTTCCAGCGTGCAGTTCGTGAATAACGCTACCATCCAAGGCGGAACGCTGATCACGGCCAACAGCGGAATCTTGACCATTCCCAGCGGCAATGCGATTACCCTCGACGGAGGCACGCTAGGCGCATTGACCATCGCGGGCAACTACGTGGGTGCCAATAACACCACCACTTTCCTGGTTGGGGCCATCAACAACACCGGCACGATTCAGCTTAATGCAGCTGCCAACAACACTTTCCTAACCATGGCGGCAGGGGTGACGCTGACGGGCGCGGGCGCGGTGACGCTGTCGTCAACTCCAGGCGGAGGAAGTGCCGCCCTCTCCACTGCAAACGGCAATCAGTTGCTGACCAATGTAAGCAACACCCTGCAAGGGACGGGCGTCATCGGGTACAACGGCCTCGGGCTAGTCAATCAGGGGACGATCAATGCCAATGCTGCGGGTTCGCTGGTGCTGAATCCGAGCGCACTAACGAATCAGGGTCTGCTGGAAGCAACCGGCAGTGGTCTGTTGCAAGTGAGCACAAACGTCGCCAATGCCGGCGGAAGCATCGTCGCCGGTGGCGCCGCCGCAGCCGTGCAATTCTCCAATGGACTCACGGTTCAAGGCGGAGCACTGAGTGGCGTCAGTGGCGGTTTCGTGGGAAGTTTCAGCCGGAACACACTCACTCTGGACGGCACGGCCAGCGCCGTTTCGATTCCTTCCGGGGGCACTTATACGGTCGGGGACAACAGCACGACGGTTATCGCAGGGACAATCAACAACAACGGCACAGTGTTGCTGGATTCGATCGAAAGCACCACGGTTCTGAGTGCTCCCAACGGGGCGACGCTGACCGGCGGTGGTGCGGTGATGATGACCAACGGCTCCAACATGATCACGGGGGCGTCGCTCGGAAACGCAGGCAACATTATTCTGGATTCCGCCGTCTTCAACGTCACTTCTTACATGCAGAATGCCGGCTTGTTCCAGGTCACTGCGGGAGGCAGCGCCTCGACGGTTACGTTCAGTCTCAACGGCGGTGTGGCGCAGGTGGATGGAACACTGGTGGCGTCCAGCGCTTTGAACGTGGCCGGCGCCGGTACACTCTCGGGCGACGGAACCATCCTCAGCAATGTAAGCATGGCGGGCGTGACCCAGGCCGGCGACATTCCCAACCCCGGCATATTGACGATCGGTATCAATGGCACCGGCAACTACACCCAAGGTTCAGCGGGCGCTTATGACGTGGTGGTCGGAGGACTCACCGCGGGTACCCAGTACTCCCAACTGAACGTGCCGGGTAGCGTAACCCTAAGCGGCACGCTCAATGTGAGTCTGATCAACAATTTCATTCCTGCGGCCGGCAACCAGTTCGTGATCCTGACGGCGGGCTCGCTCAGCGGCCAGTTTGTCACTACGAACTTGCCCGGCTTGCCTCAAGGTTTGAGCTGGATGGTCAATTACGGCAGCACGCAAGTCGTGTTGTCGGTGATGGGATCAAGTCAGAACTACACCTTGACCGTAACCACCCTGGGCACCGGCGACGGCACCGTGACTGACAATCTGCAACAGATCAACTGCATCGATACCGCGGGTGTACAGTCCGGAATTTGCTCGGCCACCTATCCCGGAAACACAACCGTCAATCTAACGGCAACTCCGGTGCAGCCCACAACCTTCGGCGGCTGGGGAGGAGCTTGCTCCGGAACTGCTGGTTGCTCAGTCTTAATGAATTCGAACCAGTCGGTGACCGCTTCATTTGTGCCCCCTGCCATCACGATGTCAGCGCCCTTCACTTGTCCGAATGGTATCTACCCATGCTCGAATGTCACGGCGCCACCCGCAGTGTTCAATTGCCCGTCCGGGAAGAACCCCTGCCCCGACCCCAATGCGCACTCCTTGGCTCTGACGGCGGCTGTGGTGAACACGCCATTCACCATGACGGTTGCCGCCACCGAAGTTCCTACTTCCCAGGCCAATGGAGACTGCCCAGCCGGCCAGAATGCGATGACGGATTTCGATTGCCGCTTCACCAGCTTCTTCACTTACGAAATTCTTGCCAACGGTGACGCCATTGTGCCGGCCTGCGACGCCTATTCCAACGGAAATTGCGTCTTCTACAGTGTGTATTTCCAGACCAGAGGGAACGAACCTCCCACTACCGATTACGACGGCCCCATTTCCTGGTCGATTGCGTGGAACAATAATTCCTATCTGCCTCCGCCGGGCCTGAACTATCAAAATATTCCGCGGCTGTTCGACGATCCCGACTATGAAGCTTCCATCATCACGCCTTACGGGACCGATTGCAGTACGCCGATGCTGATCAACGGGAATCCGACGAATCCCCCGATCTATTGCCAGTTCGTTTTCGATATTACGACTTACTATGATCCCAATCAGCCGCCCGATGCCGGAATTGGCGGAAAGACCAAACAGTTCAACGACGTGGTGGTAGCTTTCCCGATCACCCTTGCGGCCCCGGCCTTGAGCGTGACCAAGACGGCGGACCAGGCGGTAGTCAACGCGGGCAGCCCCATCGGCTACACCGTAGCTATGAGCAACAGCGCCGCGCCGGGTACGGGAACGGCTACGAATACCACGCTCAACGATCCACTGCCTGCGGGCGCCAACGTCGTCTGGTTGATCAGCCCGCCTTACAGCGGGCCGGGAACATGTGCTGTTAGTGGGGCCCCGCCGACTCAGAGATTGACCTGCTCGCTGGGTAATCTGTCTCCTGTCGTCAGCACCAGTGTTCACGTGGTGAGTGGCAATTCCAGCGTCGGCACTTACGTCAATACGGCCACCCTCGCGGCAAGCAATAATCCCCCGCAAACCAGCACCGCGACCATTCAAGTGGTGAACGGATCGGGACCCATCGCCACCGTGTCCCCATCCAAAGTGAATTTTGGCAAGCTCTACCTCGGGATACCCGGTGAAGCGTTCGTGACCCTGAGCAACATTGGCGACGCCCCCATGACCATCAGCAGCATCAAGATTTCCCCTCCGGGCAACGATCTCGATGACTTCGTGGCCATCAGCCTCTGCCCCAAGACCCTGGCAGCGGGCAAATCCTGCAAGATCTCAATTACCTGTTTCCCGGATAAAGACAACTACCATCCCACAGCCACACTCGCAATCAGTGACAATGCGCCCGGAAGCCCGCAAACCGTGCCGCTCAGTGCGACCATCATTAACCCAATCCCGGGTCTTAAACCCGGGTCCCTGAAGTTCGGAACTCAACAGATTGGCACCACCAGCCCGCCGCAGACCGTAACTCTCACCAACGTGGGCACCACTCCGCTGGTTCTGTCGGAAGTGAGCATTTGTAATGATTTTGCCTTCGCCTCAGGAACCACTTGCAGCCAAGGCACCTCTCTGGCGCCGAAGTCAAGCTGCGTGATGAACATCACTTTCACTCCCACGCAGCAAGGGGTGCGCAAAGGCAGCGTCACCATCCGTGACAATGCCCTGATACATAAGCAGGACGTCTGGCTGTCGGGCACTGGAGACTAACCTGGACGCAGCGGCTGCCTCGTCGCGTCCGTGGGAAGGCCATTGTAACGACAACCGTTAGCGGTAGAATGGCGAACGATATGGAATGTTCGCATTGCCACGCCAGCAATCCTCCGACGGCACTTCGCTGCGCCCAATGCGATACCCCCCTCGACGCTGGTGAAGCGACGGCAATCACCTTACCTCCGGCTGGAACCGCTGAAATCCCCGCGCCTCAGCCCGGCGATGAGACTGTCGGGATCGCGGCGCCTTCGCCCGGTGATGAAACCGTCGGCGTTGCGGCGCCTTCACCTGGAGACGCTACCGTCGGAGTTGCCGAGGGCTGGTCACGCCCCTCGCCTGCTTCTCCCGTCTCTCGGTCCCCACTCCTGCCTAGAAGCTTCCTGGGAAAACGCTACGAGATCCTTAGTTTGCTCGGCGAAGGTGGCATGGGTGCGGTCTACAAAGCCAGAGACCGCGAACTTGACCGCATTGTGGCTCTGAAAGTGATTCGTCCGGAGATGGCGGTCCATCCCGAGGTTCTCGCGCGCTTCAAGCAGGAACTGATTCTTGCCCGTAAAGTAACCCACCGCAACGTAATCCGGATCTTTGATCTTGGCGAAGTCGACGCCATCAAGTTCATCACCATGGACTACGTCGAGGGCGAGGATCTGAAGGGCCTGGTCAAGACCAAAGGAAAGTTGCCGGTTGAAGAGATCGTTCAGATCGTCACCCAAGTTTGCCTGGCTCTGGAAGCCGCCCACGCCGAAGGCGTCGTTCACCGCGACCTCAAGCCGCAAAACATCATGGTCGATCGCCAGGGCAAAACCTACGTGATGGATTTCGGCATTGCCCGCTCCGTCGAACCCGGCGGCATGACCCAGACCGGCATGCTCGTAGGCACCCCGGAATACATGTCTCCCGAGCAAGTGCGGGGCGAACACGTCGGTCCGCGCTCCGATATTTTCGCGCTCGGCCTGATTCTCTACGAATTGCTCACCGGCGCCATGCCCTTCGACGCGCCTACGGCCCAGGCGTCCATGTTCAAGCGAACCAAAGAGCCGGCCCGGCCAGCCATTGAAGTCGATCCGAATGTTCCACGATTTCTAAGCGAAGTAGTGCGGAAGTGTCTCGAGATCGATCCCCAGCGCCGCTACCAATCCACGCGTGAAATTGTGACGGATCTGGAAGCCTGGACCGAGGGCACCAGCAAAGTCCCGTGGACGGCAAAGATAACCGGCTTTCTGCCGCGCTCCTTCTCCTGGAAAACGCACGGAGCGGCGGCCGCTCTAATCCTGTTACTCGCCGCAGCAGGAATCGTCTTCCGCGGACGCTTCCATTCTCAACTCGCCACGCAGCCTGCTGGCCCCGCCGTTTCTCTGGCCATTCTCCCTTTCCGCAACGCTTCAGGAGACCCGAGTCTCGACTGGCTTGGCGACAGCCTGGCTCAAATGCTGAGCACGGATGTCGGACAGTCCGCGTCTCTTCGTGTAGTTCCTCCGGAACGCATCAGTCAAACCGTTCGTGACTTGCGAATTCTGCCCTCCGCTTTGTTTGATCCTCCCACCGTCAAGCGTCTCGCCGACTTCAGCAACGCTGACACCGTAGTCTGGGGCCAATACGCAAAATTCGGCGACCAGATCCGCATCGATGCCACAGTGCAGGATTTCAAACACGCCCACACCGCCAAACTCACCGAATCCGCCAACGAAAAAGACGTGCTCGCCGCCGTCGATCATCTGGCTGGCCAGATTCGCGACAACTTGGCACTCTCTCGCAGCGTCATCAAAGAGCTCCAGGGACAGTCCTTCAAGCCTTCAACCACTTCCCTCCCCGCCCTCCACGACTACGATCAAGGCGTCGAACTTGCCCGGCAAGGAAACTTCCTCGATGCCCAGAAACAGTTTGACGCCGCCATCAAAGAAGACCCGAATTTCGCGCTCGCCTATTCCGACTTGGCCGCAACCTACGCGCAGTTAGGCCAGGAAGACGACTCCGAACGTTCTTCGCAGAAGGCAGTCGGGCTGAGCGACCAACTCCCCGCAGCCGAGAAATACCTGATTCTCGCGAAACATCAGACCATCCTGAAAAACTATCCGCAGGCGATTGAAGCCTACGAGAACCTGACCAAAGTATCTTCCGAGAATGCCGACCTGCACTTTGCCTTAGCGGACCTTTACGAAAAATCCAGCGAGTTTGACAAAGCGAGAAACGAATACTCCAAGGTCCTGACCCTCGATCCCAAACGCGTCGATGGGTTGCTGGCCCTCGGCCGGGTCGAAATCAAGAGTGGCAACGATCAAGGCGGCTTGGAATATTTGACCCGGGCTCAAGGCATGGCCGTCGAGTTTGGCAACGACGAAGAAAAAGCTCAGATCCTTCAAGCCATGGGCATCGCGTATTCCGACCTGACCAAGTGGGAAGACGCTCTTCGCAGCTTTCAGGATTCCCTTGCCATCAAACGCCGTCTCGGTTTGAAGAAAGGCATCGCCGACAGCCTGGAATCGATTGCTCAGACCGAAGAACCTCTCGGAAAACCCGACCAGGCTCTGAAAGATTACACCAGCGCCCTGAACTCCTACCGCGAGATGGGTGATAAGGCGGACTCGGCAAGGGTGCTAAACGATCTGGCTGACTTCTACAACAATCACAGCCAGTATGACAAAGCGCTCGGGCTGTACAAAGAATCCCTCCAGATCCAGGTCGACCTTGGCAACGTGAGCGATCAGGGCCTCGTCCTCAATAGCATTGGCAACACCTATCTATTGATGGCTCATTACGACGATGCCCGCACTTACTTCGAGCAGGCTTTGCAACTCCGCGAGAAGCTCAAGGTGCCCGGTGACATCGCGGATACAGTCCACAATCTGGCCGAGACTTCAACCAAACTCGGGCAGTACGATCAAGCCCTGCAACAGTATTTACGCGCCCTGGATCTGCGGCGCAGCGTCGGCGACAATCGCAGCGCCGCCCTTGAGTCTGCCGGTATGGGCGCCCTGTTCGGCTACCAGGGACGTTATGGCGCGGCGCTCAGTTCCGAGGAAGATGCGCTCAAGGCGTTCCGCCAGACCAAGGAGAGTGGCTTCTGGCTGGCGGAGATTCTCGGCGCTCATGGCAACGCTCTAACCCAGGTTGGACGCAGCGACGACGCGCAGAAGAGTTTTGAGGAAGCCTTGACCGTCGCCCGAGGACTCAAGAACCAAGCCCAGGAAGCCGAAGTGCTGGGTTACGAAGGTGATAATTTCTTTTACCGCGGCGATTACAAATCGGCGGCGCCTTTATACGATCAGGCTCTCCAGGCAGCCTCGCATACCACAGATGCGCGGCTCACGTTGCTGGCGAAGATCAATCTCGCGAAACTGGCGGTTCAGCAAGGACACACCAGTGCTGCCCTAGGCCAGTTGCGAGCACTTTCCCAACAGGCGGATACCATGGGCCTGAAGTACTTATCCGTTCAGTGTTCCGTCTTATTGGGAGAAGCGCTCACGAATCAAAAACAATATCCGCTCGCCCAGCGCGAACTTGAAGGTGCAGTTACTCGCAGCGAGAAACTAGGACTGCGCGCGCTCAACGCACAAAGCCATTTCCAGCTCGCGCGTGCCCTCGAACTGTCAGGCCATGCCGCCGACGCTGCTCCTCATTACGCGCAAGCGCGGCAAATTGCAGAGCGCATTAAAGAAGAAGCAAAGGCCGACAGCATCATCAATCGCAGCGACCTGGCTCCTATCTTCGCTCATAAGACCTAGGTTGCCACGGACTGCGCCATACATACACGATCGGTCGCCGTTCCGTCGTCATTGCCCACGCAGCTCTCGAACCCAGCGCGTAATTCCCTTCCTGCCGGAACCAATCCCCGCGCTCCCAATTGCTTTGAATTTCGCGAATGGACTCTTACTCCTGAGGGGTCGTACCCGCACGTCTTTCCCATCAATCTCAAATAACAACCTGTCGCCGGGGCGAACGCCCAGAACGCGTCGAACCTCACGGGGTACCGCAATCAGCCCCTTGGTCGTTATTTTCGCCTGCTTCCTCAACTGCTTTCTCACGGCAACCTCCAGATTTTACGACGATCTCTTCGGGGGCCGTACTTGAAATTTTATGCTCCCATTTTGCTTGACCGGCAGCCGCCGAACAAGTAGCTGGGCGTATGCGCCAATGGACACGGGGACGGGTCCAGCAAGAACACGGGAGTCCAAGGCCGAGCAGAGATGCCGCCCATGTCGCGGGGCGATCCCGATAGGACCTTGGCATCGAGCTAAGGGGTAAGCTTGAATACTACACCGCAACCACTTGGCGGAGAGCACGCGGTATCGCCGCCTCCGGTGGCCACGCCATACAGGTTACCTGCGCTGTCCATAGTCAGGCCCGCCCAGGGGAATCCGCCGTCCGCGCCGCCAGTGAAACTATGGAGGACCGTCTCCTTGCCGGTGGCGTCCAATTTGAAGACAACCCCGCACCCTGCTCCGTTGCATCGAGAAGCACCACCGAAATAAGTGTTCCCGTATAGGTTCCCAGCGGTGTCCCGAACTAAAGGACCGGCAATAGGTTCCTCGCCGTCGGCGCAGCTGAGGAGAGTGCAGAACGTGTAGAGGGTGGATTCCGTCCAGCTTCCGCCCGAATGGGGCGACAGTTTGAAGACCACGCCGCAACCATCGCCGCCTCCGCACGCCAGGTTGCCTCCGCCCTGCGTCGTACCGTAAAGGTTTCCGTTCGCGTCCGCCAGCAAAACTGCGGCGGGGCCGCCCCCGTCCGAAAATCCCGTGAAGCTATAGAGCACGGTCTCTTTGCCGGTTCCGTCCAGCTCGTATACCACGCCCGCGCCGTAGATGCCGCCCCCGGCTACGCCGTAAAGATTACCTGCCGTATCGAGTATTACACTTGGATAAGGACTATTACCGTCAGCACAATTCGCCTCCGAACAGAAGTTGTACAATATGCTCTCATTACCCTCTTTATCCACCTTAAACACCGTTCCGGCGTTGTCGAAGGCTCCCCCCTCGTAAGTGGTCCCATAAAGGTTCCCCGCCGCGTCCTCGACCAGCAGCGCCTCCGGAGACCAACCATCCGGTGTCCCAGTAAACTTGTGCAGTACCGTCTCCTTTCCGGTCTTGCTAATCTTGAATACCGTGCCGCAGCCGTATGGCGGTTCACAGGTCTTGTCACCACCGAATACCGTGGTTCCATAGAAGTTCCCCGCTGCGTCCCGCAGCAGACCCGCGAGTAGGCTAAACCCATTTCTCCCGTTGAAGCTGAATTTCGCTATCTCCTTACCGGCCTTGTTCAGCATAAACGCCGTGCCGCAGCCACCGTAGTTGCCGCATTTCCCCACTCCGCCTGCGGTAGTGGTTCCATACAGGTTTCCGGCTGAGTCCCTGATCAGCTGACCAAAAGGGCCCTCGCCGTCATTCGGAGCACCCGTAAAGGTGTGCAGCACGGTGAACGTCTGTGCGTGCGCCGGGGCGGAGAAAACTGCTGACGCCAGAAGCAACGTCCGGAAAATCTGGGGAACTACCTTTGCTGCAGAACTTGGTTGCATGGCTCGGTTTACCTCGCGCTGGGTGGGCCGGGGGGGGAAAGGGAGCGGGTCAGGCCACATCCTGTGGGCAGTTTAGCACGGAATCTTTTAACAGGGGAAGGCGGAGTTCGAGCACCCTCTGAAAATCAAACTTTGGCCGACCGCCGCCCTCGCCTACCCCGGCGCAACAGAACAATAAGGTGTACTTCCTCCATATATGTTTCTTGTACGCGGCGCATTAGGGTCGTTACGGTACACGTTTCCAACAATGCTGCCAGCGTAGTGCGCCATCGAAGCGTTGTCAATTCAGACACTTCACGAGGTTACTTCTCGGCAGTTGCTCTTCTCCGGAACGTCTCGCTAGAGTCTCGACGACAAGGAGGCCACGCGGCCATGAAATACACAAAGGTAAAGTTCGACGTGAGGCGAATCGTGAAGCAGTTTAAGGCTGGAAAGAACGTAAGCGAAATTGCCCAGGCGATTGGCTACCCGAAAGGGCACGGCCAGAATCGTACACGCGCGGCGCTGGTCAAAGCTGGCGTACACAGGGCCAAGGCTTAGGAATTCATTTCGCGGCTGTACCTGGGCCAGCCTCGCGGCTGGCCTTTTCAGTTCTCATTTTGCGGTTGCGTGTCTTCGGCGATCAGCCTTGCTAGAAGTTTCCTTCTATTTTCCCTGTGCTGGGTTTGAAACATCGGGGCGCGCATTCCAACCGCGTGCAATGCCCTGTAAACCGGCGTAGCCGGACGACCGATTGACTTGGCCAATTCCTCGGCACTATAACCCTCCAGCCACATGACAACGACGCCCGCCGGTACCGGGAGTGTTTTGCGGCCTTCCTTTTTGCCTGTGCCCCTCATACATGCTGGCCAGCCACGCTTTCAGCTATCGACTTGCCGGCGGCAACCGCGTCCACGGCGCTGATGATTGCGCGTGGCCGGAAGATTCCGCTGCGATTGAGGGCTTTCACGATTTCCGCATCGAACGGAATGCCCACACTTTGCCCCCCAGGTTCTCCACCTCACGATATACGCTTCGAGTCATACCCTTTCTTGAACTTGTCATTCCGAGCGTCCGCAGGCGCGGAATCCGTCAATGCGGCGCGATCCCTCGACCCAGACAATCGACGACGACCGTGCTCCAGATGTCTCTTCCGTGTCATTGCAACCACTCCCAACCTGTGGTAGCGTCAACAAACAGAAGAGGTTAGCTTGCAACGAACAGTTCCCGCCGGGCTCGACCGCAAGGAAGCGGAGATCTATCAGCACTTGGACTCAGCCCGGCTCCCAAAACACATCGCCATAATCATGGACGGCAACGGCCGCTGGGCCAAACGCCGCCATCTGCCACGCATTGCCGGGCATCGCGCAGGTGTCACCGCGGTGCGTTCCACGGTCGAGACCGCCGCCTGCATCGGCATTCCCGCGCTCACCTTGTACGCGTTTTCTGAAGAGAACTGGAAGAAGCGCCCCAGGAGCGAAGTGGATTTCCTGATGGGCCTGCTCTGCCGTTATCTGAAAGCCGAAGTACCTACACTCAACAAAAACAACATCCGTTTGGAGTACATCGGCCGGCAGCACGAATTGCCCGACTCGGTGCAGGAGAAAATGCAGTGGGCACGCGGAGCCACCTCGCACAATACCGGCATGGTGCTGACTCTGGCGCTCAACTACAGCGCGCGCAGCGAACTGGTGGACGCATTTTGTTCGCTGGTCGACGCCGCTGCCCGCAACGGTGGCCTCAACCATTTGAAGATTGATGAAGATGCGGTGTCGCAGCACCTTTATACGCGGGATTTGCCCGATCCCGACCTGGTGGTGCGCACCAGCGGCGAGATGCGGCTCAGTAATTTTCTGCTGTGGCAACTGGCGTATGCGGAAATTTACGTCACCCCGACACTGTGGCCTGAGTTTCGCGGCGTTCACCTTTTGGAAGGCATCGCCGAATATCAGAAACGCGAGCGGCGCTACGGCGGATTGGCCGAAGATGCCGCTCATTCCCATCACTCGAAACCGGTCCGGAGCTGAGGCTCTTGCACCTGCTCAAACGCATCCTCACCGCGATGGTCTTGATCCCCATAGTCCTGCTGCTGGTGCTGCGGGCGCCCGTTCCCGTGGTCGCGCTGGTGACCGCACTGGTGGCGCTCCTGGCTGTACAGGAATTTCTGAAACTCGCCGAAGCCTACGGCATTCGCCCCTTCCGCTGGCCCACATATCTTTTTGTTGGGGCGTTTTTTTTGTTTCTCGCCCTCAGCCCGGGGAGCAACAAGCCCCTGCTCTCAACTGCAATTTTCGTCTACACGGTTGGATTCGCCGCGGCTATCGCCCCATTTGTTTTTCTTACTATCGGCTTGCGGCAGCTCAACCTGAGCGCCGCTCTGCCGGCGGCCATGGTTTCCGTGTTTGCGTTTGGATACGTAGCCCTCCCGCTAGGACTGCTCGTGCAACTCCGCGAACAATGGTCGGGAGCGTTTCTGCTCTTGTATCTGCTGCTGCTGGTTTGGGCGGGAGACATCTTCGCTTATTTCGTGGGGCGATCTCTGGGCCGTCATTTAATGTCGCCGCGCATCAGTCCCAAGAAAACCTGGGAGGGTGCGCTGGCATCGTTGCTGGCGAGCCTGGTGGTGGGAATGTTGCTCTACAACTACGCACTACCCATCAGCTCCGCGCTGCTGAATGCTCACTTGATCGAACGACGGGACGGTTTTTTCGCCCTGCAAAAGCCGCCGCTGTGGCCGACTCTACTGCTCTCAGCGGCGATCAACATCGCCGCCCAGCTGGGCGATCTGGTGGAGTCGTTGATTAAGCGCGGCGCGGGCGTGAAAGATTCGGGGACGATTTTGCCCGGACACGGAGGTATGTTGGACCGCATCGACGCCCTGCTCTTTGCCGCTCCCGTGCTGTGGTACTATGCGGCTTGGCGCGTGATGCAGTAACTAGCGGCCAACCCCGAAGGACACAAAGGCGCACAAAGGAAAGGCCCGTTGGCTTGCCTTTGTGATACTTCGTGTCCTTTGTGGTTTACCGATTTTTCTTATGAAACGTATAGCCATCCTTGGTTCAACCGGCTCCATCGGGCAAAGCACGCTCAGTATCGTCGAGTCCTACCCGGATCGCTTCGAGATCGTCTCATTGGCGGCTGGCCGAAATATCGACGCCGCATTCGAGCAAGCCCGCCGCTGGAAGCCCCGTCTAATTTCGATGGCAGCAGCCAGCGACGCCGAAATCCTCGAGACTCGCCTCAAAAAGGCATCCGTAGCAGGAGTCGAAGTCACCCACGGTTCGACCGGAAGCGTTCGCGTGGCCACTCATCCCGAAGCTGACTTCGTGGTCAGCGCCATCGTGGGCGTGGCCGGACTCGAAGCCACTTACGAAGCCGTGCGCGCGGGAAAAACCGTCGGCCTCGCGAACAAAGAATGTCTGGTAGCCGCGGGCGAGTTAATCACCGCCGAAGCGCGCCGCCAGGGCAAACCGCTTCTGCCCATCGACAGCGAACACAATGCCGTTCATCAGTGCCTGCGCGGCGGCCGCATCGAGGAAGTCGAGCGCATCTGGCTCACGGCTTCCGGCGGCCCGTTCTTGAATACTCCACAGGCAAAGTTTTCCTCCATCACCGTTGACCAGGCCCTGAATCATCCCACCTGGAAGATGGGACGCCGCATCACCATTGATTCCGCCACCCTGATGAACAAGGGGTTTGAAGTAATTGAAGCCTGCCGCCTGTTCAACCTGCCGCCGGAGCGCATCCAAGTAATGGTTCATCCGCAATCCACAATTCATTCCATGGTCGAGTTCGTGGATGGCAGCATACTTGCTCAGTTCTCGGTGACCGACATGCGCCTGCCGATCCTCTACGCCCTGACCTATCCGGAGCGTATTCAGTCGGATATGCGCTTCCCGGTCATGGACTTACGGCACCTCGAATTCTGTCCTCCAGACATGAAAAAATTCCCTTGTCTGGGCCTGGCGTATGAAGCGGCAGAGGCAGGAGGTGCGAAAACAGTTGCACTCAATGCCGCCGACGAGGTCGCTGTGGCGGCTTTTTTGGACGGAAACATTCGCTTCGACCAGATTCCGGAGATAATAATGATGGTGCTGGCTGAAACGGGAAGCCACAAACTGGAATCTATAAAGAAGGTGCTGGAGGCGGACAGCGAAGCCCGCCGCAGCGCACTGGACAAAATCGAATCGCGGAATGGTTCGGCGCTTCCGCGGCAGGCATCATCCAGGATCTAAGGGGAATCGTACAACCTATATGCAGGAATTTCTTACCGCAGTGGTGGCCGTTGCAGTGGTTCTCGGATTCATGATTCTCATTCATGAATGGGGCCACTACGCCGCCGCCAAGTTGCTGGGGGTGCGGGTCGAAGTGTTTTCCATCGGCTTCGGCAAGCGCCTGCTGGGTTTCAAACGCGGCGACACCGACTATCGCATTAGCGCCATTCCTCTGGGCGGTTACGTCAAGATGAGCGGCGAAAATCCCATGGATGAGCGCACCGGCGACCCGGCCGAATTCCTTTCGCACCCGCGCTGGCATCGCTTCATCATTGCCATCGCTGGCCCGTCCATGAACATCATGCTCGCCATCGGGCTGCTGGCCGGCGTTTACATGGTGCATTACGAGTACCCAGCGTATCTCGACCAGCCCGCCGTCATCGGGTGGGTGGAACAGGATTCCCCCGCCGCCAAACTTGGGCTGCAAGCCAGCGACCGCATTGTTCGCATTGAAAACATCGACAATCCCACCTGGGAGCAGGTCGAACCCAAGGTGGAGATGAATCCTAACCAGCCTGTG
>JBKQLO010000132.1:0-23116 GCA_052147055.1 Terriglobales bacterium | reverse complement strand
GTTCTCGGCGTTCTCTGTGATTCTCTGTGTACTCTGTGGTTAAGCTTTTCGCCTTTCTCGGCGTGCTCGGCGGTGAAAAGCCTCTGACCTCACGCCACGTTCTCCTCAAACCACTCCTCTATCTCGTTCACCTCTTTATCACTCAACCGCAACTCTCCCGCTCGCATCACTCCCTCCGCCTGGCGCGCGTTTCGCGCTCCCACAATCGCTCCAGTCACCGCCGGATTCCGCAACGTCCACGCAATCGCCACTTCTCCCGGCGATCGCCCATGCCTCTTCCCAATCTCGCGCAATCGCTCCACCAACGCCAGATTGCGCGAAAGCTGCGGCTCGTTGAACTCGGCATCGCTCTTGCGCCAGTCATCTTTCGGCAATTTCGCCGCCCGTTCCGCCGTCATCGCCCCCGTCAGCAAGCCCGACGCCATGGGAGAATACACAATCACCCCGATGTTCTCCCGCAGGCAGTAGGGCAGAATGTCCTCTTCCACTCCGCGATGAATCAGCGAATATGGCGGCTGTAACGACGTAACCGGCGCAATCGCCTGGGCCCGCCGCAACTGTTTGACGTCGAAATTCGACACTCCAATCCACCGCACCTTGCCTTCGCGTTTCAGATCGGCCAGCGTTGACCAGCCTTCCTCCAGCTTCGGCGAATCCGGATCCGGCGGCCAATGAATCTGATACAGATCAATCGCCTCCACTCCCAGGCGCCGCAAACTGCCTTCCACCTCCCGCCGGATCGACCCGCCGTCCAGGACCTTGCTCACATTCCCTTTTGCATCGGCGATGAGCCCGCATTTCGTGAAAACATAAGGCTTCGCCCCCGCCCAGCTTTTCAACGCCCGCCCCACCACCTCTTCCGAATGGCCCACGCCATAGATGGCCGCCGTGTCAATCAAATGGACGCCCATCGCTAGCGCCCGGTGAATTGCCGCCACCGAGTCTTCGTCATTCTGCGTGCCCCAGGCAAATTGCCATCCCGAGCCGCCAATCGCCCAGGCCCCGTAGCCCACCGCCGTTATCTGCAAATTAGAGTTGCCAAGCTGCTTGGTTTGCATTTCAAATCTCCTTACAATGTTCGCTTCTTTTCATCCCGCACCGGATTCGCCCTTCTCATGAATGTTGATTCCATTCGCAAGTATTGTCTCTCTTTTCTCCAGGCCACGGAAAACCTGCAATGGGGCGATGAGCTCTGCTTTAAGGTCAATAAGAAGATATTCACGGTCGTGAGCCTGGCCGCGGTCCCGCAAGCCGTATGCTTCAAATGCAACCCTGAGACGTTCGCGGAACTCTGCGAGCAAGAGGGCATCGGTCCAGCCCCCTACGTTGGACGCTACAAGTGGGTATTGCTAGAGCGGCTGAATCTGCTATCCGATTCCGAATTGTGCGAACTGATCCGCCAGTCCTACGAAATGGTGGCCAGCAAAGCTAAACCAAAACCAAAACCCAAGCCCCGGAAGAAGAAGAAATAGCCTCTGTGGTTCCTCTGTGTCCTCTGTGGTTAAGCCTTTGACTTTCTCGGCGTCCTCGGCGCACTCGGCGGTGAAAGCCTTACTTCACTGCCGAAGCCAGCGCCGCCGCCAACTCCTCCGGCTTGAACCCAAACGGCCCGGGCCGGCTCTTGAACACCACGCGCCCGCCGGAGTCGATCAGGTAAATACGGTCGGGCCAGCCCGTGTAAGCGCGTTCTGTGGCGTTGCCGAATTCATCGAGCACGGCGGGAAACTTGATCCCCAGTTTCCGCACGCAAGCCCCCGCCACAGTCGCCCGTCCCTCTTCATCTTTCGGGCTTGCCAACACCACCTGGTCGCGAATGTTCGACTCCATCTGCCAAACATCGCTGGGATGGGCTTCCAGAATGTACACCACAAGAAAAGCCACCCGGCCCTGGTACTGGTCGAAGAGTCGATTGAGCGCGGGAACCTCCCGCCGGAAGGGCGGTCAAGTATAGCTGCCGAAAACCAACACCACCGGCTGCTTCGCCGTCAGCGTTGACAACCGCACCCGCTCACTCTTGTCCAGCTTCATCAGGGAAAAATCAGGCGCGCCATCGCCGGGATGCAGGGTGCCGGCGCGGGCGTGGGTCCACATGGTTTCAAACGGCGCCATCACAAATGCCATCGGCGTGGGCAGGCGCGACATCACCCGGCCGAAGGTCTCCGGCGGCCGGTGCATGGCCCACCAGATCAGGCCCACAAAACCGATGTAAGCCAAGAGCAGCACGCTCAACAGCCGCGTTAACAGTGATCGGGACAGTTTCATTGCCAGCGAGTCCTAGGGTAGCATTGCTTGGGCAGCCGGAAAGGAGCAATCATGCGCTGGTACCACTACGTGGCGTACTTCTTCGGGGGCATGTTCCTTGCGAACGCCCTGCCCCATCTCGGCAATGGGATCTCGGGGCACGCCTTCCAGAGTCCCTTCGCACACCCGCCTGGGGAAGGATTGTCCTCCTCGACGGTCAATGTGTTATGGGGCTTGTTCAACCTGGTTCTGGGTTATCTGCTGGTCTGCCGTGTCGGCAGCTTCAATCTGCGAAAGACCTGGCACGTGCTCGCGCTCGGAGCAGGCATCCTGATCCAGTCGCTTATGCTCGCCCACACCTTCGGACGGTTCCACGGAGGGTTGTGAGCCTGCCGTTTCAACTCATAAATTCCCTCTATACGCTCCATCATCTTTTTTGATTGGCAGGGAGTAGGCGTACACGATACCCTTGCTGTTCCTGTTCAGTCCCCCGAAGAAGATCGTGTACCGAACTTCATGCAAACATAAGGAGAGCCATGTTAAGCGAATTGCGTAACTTCCTGACCATTCCCTACGACGAGTTGGAAGAGATGAATTTGGGCGCGAAAGAGCAACGCAAGAATCGCGCCTCGGCGAACAAGGTGCGAGACGAGCGGCTCGACTACCTGGAGCGCGAAAAGCGAATCAAAGCCGTGACCGTGCTCTTCAGCGACCTTGAAGGCCGTCTGCACATGCTCGACTACGACAAAAAGTTCTTGATCAATAGTTGGGATAACCTGACCTTCGACGGCTCCTCCATTCGCGGCTTTACCGCGCAGCGCGAGAGCGATCTCCGCCTCGGCATCGACTGGCCTGCGTTTTATTGGGGCCCGGCGGATGTCTTCGGCCCCGGCAAAGTCCTGGTCTTCGGTAATGTTATCGACAAAGACGGCCAGCCCTACGCCGCCGACATCCGCGGCATTTTGAAGGGATACGCCGAAGACCTTTATAAGAAAAAAGGCTACACCCTGAACGCCGCCAACGAAATTGAAGGCTTCCTGTTTCAGGGCGCCGATGCCGAGCGCCGTTATCATGAGACCCTCAAGTTCGACTACGTGAACACCGGCGGCTATTACCACTCGCTGCCGGGAGACCCCTTGCGCACCTTCATCGACACCACTGCTGAAGTACAGCGCGCCATGGGATTCCAGAATGAAAAAGACCACCCCGAAGTCGCGCCCTCGCAATTCGAAATCAACTACGGCTATGGGGAAGTCGTTCAAGCCGCCGATCAGATCCAGCTCTACAAACTGATCTGCCGCCAGGTCGCCAACAAGATGGGTTGCACCGTTTCCTTCCTGCCCAAACCGGTGGTGGGCGTGAACGGCAGCGGCATGCATACCAACGTTTCCATCAGCAAGAGCGGCAAGAATTTGTTTTGGGACCCCAAGGGCGAAGAGATGCTCAGCAAGCTGGGCTGGGAGTTCGTTGACCGCATCCTGACCCATGGTAACGATCTTTGCCTGCTTTTGAACGCCAGCGTGAACGCGTATCGCCGCCTGGACCCGCACTTCGAAGCGCCAAACCAAATTAAAGCGTCGCCCACCGACCGCGGTTCCATGATCCGTATTCCGATTGGCAACGAACGCAGCATGAGAGTCGAAGTGCGCTCGGTTTCCCCGGATGCGAATCCCTACCTGGTCATGCTCTCCATCTTCAAGACCGGGCTAGACGGCGAGACGTCGAAGATCAAAAACCTGCGCCAGGCGCAGCGCTATTTGCCCGACAACATCTACGATGCGCTGGCCAACTTCCGCAAGGCCGATTGGACCACGAAACTGCTGGGCGCAGATGTGAAGGCCCGCTATGCGGACTTGAAACAGGCTTCCGCCGATCGCTGCCCGCACTTGCTGGGGACGTTTGTAAAAGCCCCGGAAGTCCAGTACCACCACGACGTCTACAACCAGTTCCTCTGGAATCTGTTTTAGTCAGGGGCGTGCTGCAGAATCGCAAAGAGAATTCCAGCGTGGATAAATGGACCTCGGGCTCGGCTTACGAGGTCTGGATGGGTCGCTGGAGCCGCCTGCTGGCCCATGAGTTCCTGAGCTGGCTGAGCCTTCCCGCGCACGCGCACTGGCTGGATGTCTGCTGCGGAAGCGGCATCGTGAGCCGGGCGATTGCCGAAGCATGCTCGCCCGTAACCGTTGTCGGCGTGGACGCATCTCCCGGGCAGGTCGCCTTTGCCCGTGAGCAGAACACCCAACCCAACCTGACCTTCACGGTTGCGGATGCCGTCGCGCTTCCCTTCGAGAACGAATGCTTCGACGTTGCCGTCTGCTGCCTGGGATTGAATTTCATTCCGCAACCCGATCAGGCGCTGCGCGAGATGCGGCGAGTCACCCGCGGCGGTGGCACGGTCGCGGCTTACGTCTGGGATTATGCCCAAGGAGCTCGTTTCCTGCGCGAGTTTTGGGATGCCGCTACCGCCGTCGATCCCGAGGCCGCAACCTTCGATCAGGCCCGGCGCTTCCCACTGTGCGCGCCGCATGCGCTACGAAGGATTTTCGAGACGGTGAAGCTCGAACAGGTCGTTCTCACCAGCCTCAACATTGTGACTCGCTTCACGAGCTTCGACGATTACTGGCGGCCATTCTCCAGCGGTCAGGGTTCAGCTCCCAACTACCTCGCAACTCGAGATGACCGTACCCGCGGTGCGATTCGAGAACGATTGCGAACCTCACTGCCGGCTGACGCCGACGGTGCGATCGCATTGCCTGCGCGCGCCTGGGCGGTTCGCGGCCAACGCCCATATTCCTGAAGCGAAGATTATGAGATAATTAACTCAAGACAGGCCGGATCAACCGATCCGGCCTATTTCTTTTGTGACAAAATCAGGCCCGTGCCTTGGCGCGGGCCATTTTCTTTGGGAGGATAAAGACAATGACAATGACCAACTTTCAAGCCCGACGCGTAACTCACCAATTCACCCAGACCAACGCTGCCCCACCCGAAACCGTGTTTCCCCTGCTGTGTCCCGTGCGCGAGGCCGATTGGGTTCCCGGTTGGCAGTATCGCCTCATCTACTCAAAATCCGGCGTGGCTGAGGCCGGTTGTGTGTTCATCACGGAAGAAAACCGCCGCGAAACCACGTGGATCGTCACCGAATACGACCCTGCCGCTTTTCGCATCGCCTTCGTCTGGGTCGATCCCGGAATGGTGGCTGCCCAGATCAGAATCCGTCTCGAACCAGGCGGCGGCGCCACCACCGCCCACATCCAATACACCTACACCGCCCTATCTCCCAAAGGCAATCGCGAAGTGGAGCGCTTCACCGAAACCTGGTTCCGCCAAAAAATGCAAAGCTGGGAGGCCGCCATCAATCATTATTTGCGGACAGGGAAACGCATCGACGCGCCAACCTGGGAGTAACGTCCTCCACCAGAGTGACCACAGTCACAGGAAATCTCCCTGCGTTGCTGTCATAATTAACTGTAAGACGGAGCGTGCTCCCTGGCTGCAACCTCACTCATAACCAATCTGCCCGAGCGCTGGCTGCCCAAGTCCGTGCTGTGCCTGCGTGACTACAGCCTCAACAAGTTTCTGCACGACGTAGTCGCCGGAGTCACCGTCGGTCTGGTGGCGTTGCCGCTAGCCATGGCGTTTGCCATCGCCTCCGGACTGACTCCGCAAGCCGGCATCTACTGTGCGGTGGTGACCGGCTTCCTGATCTCCCTCCTGGGAGGCTCGAAAACCCAGATCGGCGGCCCGACCGGCGCGTTCGTGGTCGTGATCGCCGGCATTGTCGCGCTGCACGGAGTCGATGGCCTGTTCATGTGTACCGTCATGGCGGGCCTCATCCTCATCATTCTTGGCGTCACGGGCATGGGCACGGCCGTGAAATACATTCCCCGGCCCATCGTGATTGGTTTTACCAACGGCATCGCGGTGTTGATTGCCAGCACCCAGGTCAAAGACTTCTTCGGACTCAGCCTCGACAAAGTACCCGGAGTGTTCTGGCTGCGCATGGAAGCCATCGCCGCCAACTTCCACAGTCTCTCGTACGCGGCCACGGCCCTCGCTGCGGCGACCGTCGCAACCATGCTGGTCTGCCGCGCCGTCTCGAATCGCATCCCCGGCCCCATTGTGGCCATGCTAGGAGCCACCGTAGCTGCCGTTATGCTGAAGCTGCCGGTGGAAACCATCGGGACCCGCTTCGGCGGTATCCCCAGCGGCCTGCCGCATCTCGCCATCCCGCACTTTCGCGCCGACTTGATTCACGGCTTGCTCGGCCCTGCATTCACCGTCGCCATGCTCGGAGCCATCGAATCCCTCATGTCCGCAGTCGTTGCCGACCGCATGAGCAATGATCATCACAATCCGAATGTGGAACTGGTGGCGCAAGGCGTGGCCAACGTTATCTCTCCCATGTTCGGAGGACTCCCGGCCACCGGCGCCATCGCCCGCACCGCCACCAACATCCGTGCCGGCGCCAAGTCGCCGGTCGCGGGAATCATTCATGCCCTCACCCTGCTTTGTGTCCTGCTCTTCGCTGCGCCCCTGGCCAGCTACATTCCTATGGCTGCGCTCGCCGGCATTCTGATGGTGGTGGCCTACAACATGGGCGAGTGGCGCGAGATCCCGCAACTGCTCAAGCTGACCAAAACCGACATCAGCATCTGGCTGGTTACCTTCGCGCTCACCGTCTTCGCCGACCTCACGGTTGCCGTCGAAGCTGGAATGATTCTGGCTGCGCTCCTGTTCATCGGCAGGGTCGCCGACACCACCACCGTGTCTCAAGTCACCGATGACTACGTCGAAGACGGCCGCGTCCACATCCTGCAAGACAAAGACATTCCCTACTACGCTACCATCTTCCGCATCCACGGACCGTTTTTGTTCGGAGCCACCGACAAGCTGGCCGTGGTCACCGAAGACATCCACACCCTTCCCCCGGTGGTGATTCTCCGCCTGCGCAACATGACCGCGCTCGATGCCACCGGCCTGTTCGCGCTCGAGGAAGTCGCCCGCCAACTGCACGCCAGCAAGCGCGTCCTCATCCTGTGCGGCGCCCGCGAGCAGCCCGCCCAACTCATTCGCCAGGCCGAATTCGAGGAAGTCATTGGCCCCGAAAACATCTGCGACAACGTGCAGGAAGCCTTAGGCCGCGCCGAAGAGGTATTCGAGCACCTGGAAAGCCAGGCCGCCAGCGCCAAGTAGACTCTTCTCATAAGTGGTATTGGGTAGGGCACGGCTTAGCCGTGCCGCCTCACCCATTTGCCCATCGCCCGCGCCGCCGTATAGTCTCTTGGTCGAGGAGTTCCCCAATGCGAATGCTGCTGCACTGGATCGTCACCGCCCTCGCCGTTTGGATCACTTCCCGCCTGGTCTCAGGCTTCTACGTGGACGGTCCCTCCGCCGCGCTGATTGCTGCCGTGGTCATCGGTCTGGTCAACGCAACCCTGGGCCTGTTTCTGAAGGTCATTACGTTCCCGCTGACCATCCTGACGCTCGGTCTGTTCTGGTTTGTGATCAACGCAATAATGTTGAAGTTGGCTTCGATGTTTGTTCCCGGCTTTCACATTAGAAGTTTCGGCGCGGCCTTTATCGGCGGAATCGTCCTCACCATCGTGAACATGCTGCTCAAGTGGCTGGTCATGCCCCCGCGCCGGCAAGCGTAGATTAGGTAAGCCGACAACGATTGGTTTGCTCTGCGTACTCTGGGCCTGTTCTCAGCGATCTCGGCGTTTCAAGGTTTTGCGGCGAACGCAAAGCCTCAGATCTCGGGGGGATCCGGCAATGGGCAAACTAAGCCCCCCCCACCCCTTACTTGCCTCCCCGCTCCCGCCTGCTTATACTCTGAAATCTGCTGCCCAATTCCGGGAAATCCGTCCAGCCAGCACCGGAACGCGCGCATCGGAGACGCCCATGACCGCCACCACCGCAGACACCGCCGCCCTCGAACGTGAGTTTAATCCTATGGAGGCACAGTCTGCGCGCTTCGACCTGGCCGCGCAGAAGCTCAATCTCGACGAGGGCATCTGGAAGGTCCTACGCTATCCCAATCGCGAGATCATCGTCCACATCCCGGTCGCCATGGATAACGGTCGTCTCGAAGTCTTCACCGGATTCCGCGTGCAGCACTCCATCGCCCGCGGCCCCGCCAAAGGCGGCGTCCGCTATGCTCCCGACGTCACCCTCGACGAAGTCCGCGCCCTCGCCAGTTGGATGACCTGGAAGTGCGCCGTCGTCAACATCCCCTTCGGCGGCGCCAAGGGCGGCATCATCTGCGATCCCCACAAAATGTCGATGTCCGAACTGGAGCGCATGACCCGCCGCTACACCGCCGAGTTATTCGAGTTCATCGGCCCGGAAAAAGACGTTCCCGCGCCCGACGTCAACACCAACGAACAAACCATGGCCTGGATGATGGACACCTACTCCATGCACATGCGGCAGACGGTGACGGCGGTGGTAACCGGCAAGCCCGTCAACATGGGCGGATCGCGCGGCCGCCGCGAAGCCACCGGCCGCGGCATCATGATCTCCTGCGATGAGGCCATCAAGAAGCTGAAGCTCAAGAAGGAAACCACGCAAGTGATCGTGCAGGGTTTCGGCAATGTGGGCTCCAACGCGGCTCTGCTGATGGCGGAAGCTGGCTACAAGATCATCGGCATCCTCGAGGTCGATGGCGGCCTGTACAACAAAAATGGCCTCGACGTGAAGGCGCTCGGCGAACACCGCCAAAAGAACCGCACCATCACCGGATTCGCCGGGGCCGAAAAGGTCGATCCCGCAGAACTGCTGGTCAGCGAGTGCGACATCCTGATTCCCGCCGCCACCGAAAATCAGATCACCAGCCGCAACGCCGAGCGGGTGAAGTGCAAGATTCTGGCTGAAGGCGCCAACGGCCCCACCACCGCGTCCGCCGATGAAGTCCTCGCCGCCAAGGGAATTTTCGTGATTCCCGACATTCTGTGCAATGCCGGCGGCGTCACCACTTCCTACTTTGAGTGGGTGCAGGACCGCCAGGGATACTTCTGGAAAGAGTCTGTCGTCAACGAACAGCTGGAAACCATCATGGTCGAGGCCTTCAACGACGTCGTTCGCTTCGCCGAGACCCACCATGTCAACAACCGCATCGCCGCCTATATGCTGGCCATTGACCGCGTAGCCGTCACCATCCGCCAGCGCGGAATTTACGCGTAAGCGGAGTTTGTCTTTGATTTCCTCTGCGCTCTTGGCGGCCCTTCTTTGCGCCCTTTGCGTTTTAAGATTCTTGGCTTTCCCCTGTGAACCTCCGTGTCCCCCGTGGTAAAAGCTCTTCTCCGCGTCCTCCCTGAGACTTCTGCGCCTTCTGCGTTTCAAGATTCTCTGACTTCCCCTGTGAACCTCTGTGCCCCCTGTGGTAACGCTTTCCTCACGCTTTCCCAACCCGGCACTATTCACCCCGATTTTCTTCCGGCACCGAGCCGTATCCATGAGCAAGGTTGTAATCTGAATATATGAAACGCGCACTTTTTCTGCTGGCCCTTATTTTCGCCATCACCGTTGCCGCCCAGGAGAATCCCCCGAAAACTCCAACTCCAGCGGCAAAGTCCGCTGCATCGCAAACCTACTCCGCCGCCGACATCGCCTCTGCCAAAGCCAGCCACAAAGTCTGGGTCAACCTCGACACCGGCATCTATCACAAAGGCGGCCGCTGGTACGGCAAAACCAAGACCGGCAAATTCATGACCGCCGACGACGCCAAAAAAGCCGGCTACAAGGCGGCGAAGCGGGATTAGAGTCCCTGAGATTTAGGCAAGTCACTGCACTTTGGCATTCACTTCCCGCCGATGGGCCAGAAAATCTTGCTGACATTGGATCCCCGCGTGCCGCAACTCTCCAAACTCCGGGCGCTGCCGAATGGGATCGAACAGCGGGTCCTTCTCCATGGCGGGATAAGAACAGTATTTCCCTTCTATAGCTTTTTGTAATTGCCTGAGCGCCGCCTCGCCTTGACCGCATAAGCTCAGCACGGCCGCGTTGACGTAGAGCGTTTCCGGATCGCGCGCGGATCTGGGCTCACCTTCGAGATCAGTGGCGGCCCTGCGTAATTCCGCTTCCGGCGCATGGTTCAAGTACATGCGTGCCAGATCGGCGAACCGGAATCCCCCTTGCGATGCTGCGTCCGACTCTGCCAAAGCGGCTGCGGCGTTTCCGGTGCGGAGCGCGATCAGTATCCGCAGCATGGCTGCAAAGCCGGAACGCTCATCCAGTCGAATATAAGTTTGGGCGCTTGCGTAATCCCCCTGAAAAATAAAAGGAGTGGCGCACGAACGAAAACCATTGAAGCCAGGATCTAGGGCAAGGGCCGCCTCGCACTGTTTGTCCGATTCGTCGAGAAGTCCGGCATAGCGCAAGACGTAACTCATCGCGTGGTGCCCAATGGCCACGTCCGGATGCCGCCACAGAAAACCTGCTGCCTGATCGTAAGCGCCATATAAATCCCCCTGCTCGACGCGAATGTAGGTGGAGACGGCGGGCCAGTTGGGATCGAGTTCGGATTGACGCTTGTAGGCTTGCAGCGCTTTGGCGACTGCCGCCTCACCCCCATTTCCATAGTGATAATCGTTGGCATAACGCGAGCCCAGTTCTCCCCAGGCGGGTGCGTAACCGCTGTCCAGGGAAACCGATTCTTCCAACTTCTTAATCCCAAGCTGGTTGGGTCCGGGATCGCGAGGGATCGTCAAGCTGTGCAAGAACAGCTCCAGAGCCTGCTCATTCTTGGGCGTGGGCATTTCACCCGCAGAAGTGCCCAGAATATTCATGGCCGGCAGCAACCCCTGCGCGGCACGAGCTGCGAGTTGGTCATGTAAAGCAACCAAGTCTTGCGGAGAAACCGTGACCTCCTCGCGCCAAACCGGTCGGTTTTGCGCGACGTCCACCAGTTCCATCGTGACGTGCAAATTGCGGTTATCTAGCAGGAAGCCCCCGGCCACCACATGGGTTACGCGCAACTCCTTCCCTACGGCGGCGGGATCGGCCGGTTGTGACGCATAGCGGCTGGTCGAAGCGAAGGGGCGCACAGTCACTGAACCTGCGTAAGTCAAATCGGTCACAAGATCATTGGGGATTGCGTAACGCAAATACTCGTAATCCGGGCCGGCTCCCTCGTTGGTAAAAGGCAGGACCGCGATGACTTTGCGGGTGGCTTGCGGACCTGGTTGGCTCCTTCTGAAGTAGCGCCAGCCCAGGAACACAAGCACAGCCGCCATCGCAGCCAGAATCCACCAGGGCTGTAGCAGTAAGCGCGAACTGGGCGATCGCTGGCTGCCTGCAATCTGCAAACCGGAAGATCCAAGTGGTGCCGGCTCGACGCTGGTGTTGATTTCGGAGGACGGTTCGCATTCCACCGGCGCGATGAAGCGGTAGCCACGGCGGGGAACGGTCTCGATGAAGATGGGGTTGTCGGCATCGTCCCCGAGCGCAAAGCGCAATCGCTTTAGTGCGGCGTTGAGGCTTCCGTCAAATTCAACGTAGGTGCCGTCGGCCCAAAGGGACTGGCGCAACTCCTCGCGGGTCACGATTTGGCCGGAGTGCTCCAACAACAGGAAAAGCACACGCAGGGGTTGCTCTTGAAGCTTTACGGGCACCCCCTGCCGCAGCAATTTGCCGCTGTCCGGATCTACCTGGAAGAGGCCGAACCGATAAACCCGTCTGGGTAGGACCGAAGAAGCATTCATACCCGACAACTCACCCCTTGGCGGGAAAGTCTACCATCCCTGATGGCAAGTCACAAGACGCTGCGACTCATTGCAAAACAGGGACTTAGCAGGTCACCTGGGTATCAGGTCGAAGTCCTTTGACGGCGTCGCAGAGTTGCTGCATTCTCCCGCATACCGGAACGCATGAATCAGCAGTGGGGAAAATCGTCGCAAGGAGAATAGAAGATGCTACCTAGACATTCATTTCTCAGACTTCTCGGAACCTGCCTGTTGATTCTTTTGTTCACGCATGTGGCTGCCTATGCGCAACTTGTAGATCATGTTCACCACCTCTGGTACAACAACTCGACGTGGCAGGACCAAGACCTGACGGCGCTTACTGGGGGCCCGGACGCATACTCGGTGGACGGAGTCACTGCGTTCTATACCACTCCGAACCAACAGCTCCATGTGTACTACATCGACTACTACGCCAACCACGTTCACCAGCTCTACTACAACAACAGCAGTTGGAGCGATGCAGACCTCACCGCGCTCACTGGCGGCCCTAATGCCCACGGTCCCATCGCAGGCTTCGCCATCGGCAATTACCAATACGTGTTCTATTCGGGTTCGGATTCCCATGTCCACGAGCTCTCCTATGTCGACAACTGGACTGATCAGGACGTAACTGCCCAAGCGCCCGGTGCCACCTCGGGCGGTTACGTTGTGGCTTTTGCCACGAAACCCAACAATCAATTTCACGTCTACTACGAGGCGGCCTCGGCGCCCTACGATCTGCACCAGTTGTATTTCAACGGTACCTCATGGAGCGATGCCGACCTGACTGCCATTACCGGCGCCTACTGCACCTCAGGCTCAATCCAGAATGCGGGTTTAGCAACTGGCAATCTGCAGCACATTCTCTGTCCGGGGTGGCATGGAAACTCTCCCGGCTATGTCGATATGCTTCACGTCTACTACAACAACGACACCTGGGTTTACGAAGACATCACCCAAAAGGCTGGTGGAGCGGAACTGCCGCTTTGGCCGGGAGCTGGCCAAGCCGGCTTTGCCGTTGGCAAGCAGGGTGAAGTGTACAGCGTAACCGACGACACTCACGTTCACCAATACACCTACAAGAGCGGTCTCTGGAGCGACCTGGACTTGACCGCTACCATCGGCGCCCCCGCCAACTCTGCCCCCGATGCCATGGTTGGTTTCACCACCCCGAACGATCAATTCCACCTCTACTACATACCGGATACCAATCCTAATGAGGAGTACGTTGATGTCTACCAGCTCTATTTCAACGGCACCAACTGGGCCGTGGATAATCTGACGGGCGGCTCCGGCCAAGCCGACGACGTCGGTGGAATGGCCGGCTTTGCCATCGGCAATCTGCAACATGTCTTCTACTTCGCGAACCCAAATTGAGATGCCGGGAAGAGCAAGCGAAGGAAAACGAATTTCATGAAATCAAATGTTCAACCAGGAGAAAATTCCGATGACCCAAGCTTCCAAAGCAAGTTTCACCTCCCCCGAAAGCAGGCCTGCTGCCGGGAGGCCTGCGTCAGTCTCGGCCTTCAAAGTTACTCTAGCCGGCGTGATGCTTCTCTTGCTCACGCATCTGGCCTTGGCGGATCACGTTCACCATCTCTGGTACAACAACTCGACCTGGCAGGACGTGGACCTGACGGTTTTAACCGGAGGAGGCATTTCCTACGGCGCCGGGATCGCGGCCTTCTATACCACTCCGAACCAACAATTCCACGTCTACTATTCTGACACCAATAACCACATGCACCAGCTCTATTACAACAATACGAGCTGGAGCGATCAGGATCTGACCGTCCTGACCGGTGGCCCTGGCGTTCTTGTGGGCGCGATCTCTGCATTCAACATAGGCAACTTTCAGTATATTTTCTATCTCGGAGTTGACCAGCATGTTCACGAAATCTCCTATCTTGACAACTGGTCTGATCAGGACCTCACCGTGCTGGGCAACGGTGTGCTCGGCAATCCCGTCATCCTGGCGTTCCCCACTAAACCCAACAATCAGTTTCACGTCTATTACCAGGATTCGAACGCCCACGACATGCACCAGCTCTATTTCAACGGAACTTCGTGGAGCGATGCGGACCTGACTACTCTGACTGGCGCTTATTGTCCGGGCGGACAATGGTGGGCTGGCCTGGCCACCGGAAACTTACAGCACGTGGTGTGCGCCGGATATGGGCCAAACGTGCCAAACAGCTTTGATATGCTTCACCTCTACTACAACAACTCGGTGTGGACCTACGAGGATATCACCGAAAAGGACGGATACGGCCTGCCGGTTTACCCCGACAGTGGCGTTGCACTATTTCGAGTCGGCGTTCGGGGCGAGGTGTACGGTGTGACCGTGGACGGCCATATTCAGCAGTACACGCGATATGGTAACGGTACCTGGGGCGACTACGATCTGACCGCCGACTACAACGCGCCCAGCAAAACCTTTGGCGGAATCACCGCCTTTATCACCACGCCTAACAATCAGTATCACATCTTCCTGGCGCCGAATAACGACATCTATGAGCTCTTCTTCAATGGTACGAGCTGGGTTGTGGCCAACGTCGGCGGGGGCCAAGCCGATTACTACGCAGATATCACCGGCTTTGCCATCGGCAATCTCCAGCATGTCTTCTACTTCGATACCAACAACTGACGCCGCCGGGAAAGATTGGAGAACATTAGTTCTACAGCATTCGCGGCATTTAGCACCGCTTGGGCATACGTGGTCCCCTCGGGGCCGTATGCCCTTCGTGCTTTTTCCTGCGTTGCTTTCACTCTTCCGAGTGGAGGATAATCGAGACGCATTGGTTCCGCGTCCCGGTGAATCTTCCCAATTCCATCACGCTCACCCGCATCGTCAGCATCCCGCTGCTGATCTGGATTCTTTCCACCAACCACTTGCAAAGCGCGGGCGGCCAAAAAGAACTGCTGGCTTCAGCACTGTTCATCGCAGCCTCACTCACTGACGGCATTGACGGCTATCTGGCCCGCAAGCGCGGACAGATCACCACCATGGGAATGTTGCTCGATCCCCTGGCCGATAAACTCCTGATCGCGGCCGCCTTTGTCACCTTGGTGCAATTCAATCCCAGCCTGGTTCCCGCCTGGATCGCGGTGGTCATCATTGGCCGGGAATTTCTGGTGAGTGGCCTGCGCTCCATCGCCGCCTCTGAAGGCTTCACCATTGAAGCCAGCGATCTGGGCAAGTTCAAAATGCTGGTGCAAAGCATTTCCGTGGTGGCCGTGATCCTCGACCATCGCTGGAAAGAGTGGCCGGTGTATGGCCCTTACATCTTTCCCGTCCACTGGATCGCGCGGCTGGCCATCGGGTTCATGGTGATACTGTCGCTGATTTCCGCCGGCGATTACTTCATCGCCTTCTGGTCGAAGATCGACCGCCAGGTGGTGAGGAGCCGCCGCCGCGCTTTCGTGCTCAGCCGACGAAGGAAGCGCGATGTCGCCGCCACCTGAACCTCCGTCTCGCACTCCAAACGAATTCACCCAGGAAGAGCGCACCATCCTGTTGAAACTGGCGCACGCCTCCATCGAGGCAGCTCTCGAAAACCGCGAAATCCCACTCCACCCTCCTTCGCCGCACCTCGCGGAGCCACGCGGAGCTTTCACCACCATTTATTTCCGCGGCCAGTTGCACGGCTGCGTGGGGTTCGTGCTCCCCGTGGCTTCGCTCTATCGCACCATTGCGGAAACCGCGCGGGCGGCGGCGTTTGAGGATACACGCTTCTTGCCCGTCACCCGTGAACAAGCCACTGAACTGGAAGTTTCGCTCAGCATTCTGTCCGGTCTGCAACCCATTCGGCCCGAAGACGTACAAATCGGTCGCCACGGCCTGCTCATCAGCCACCACGGACGCCGCGGCCTGCTGCTTCCTCAAGTCCCGGTCGAACATGCCTGGGACCGGGTGACGTTTCTCGAACAGACCTGCCGCAAAGCCGGCCTGCCACCCGATGCCTGGCAGCAAGGCGCCACCATCGAAGCCTTCACCGCCGAAGTATTCGCGGACGCGGAAGAAAAATGAGCCAAAGCGGCCACCCCGACCGACGAGTCCCATCCTTCCGTTTTTTTGGTGAAGGAGTGGGAGGCAACGCTACCGATACCGAATTGACGGGAACACAGCGGCTGGCTGGTGGCCGACTCAATCCCGGCGTTGGCTTGGCCGGTGGTTCCTGGTCCCGTTTGCGTACCGTCCTGTCGCTCCACCATTCAATACCGAAGGGGATACGGCAACAGCTACAGTAATGGAGCGGTTGCCAGGTTAACAGCGAACGGCGGTGTGAACATTTTTCGCTTCAACGGCACGGATGGGCTTGCGCCGCTTAGTGGCGTTATCATTGATTCCAAGCGTCACCTCTTGTACGGCACACCCGGAAGTCAAGACAACAAGTTCACCGGAAACGTCTTCCAAATCAACCCCCTTGGCGAAGAGGCGACGGCCTACAGCTTTTGCCCGCAGCAACCGACCTGTGCCGATGGAGTGTACCCGTCTGGGGGTTTGCTGGAAAATGGATCGGGTCATCTCCTTGGAACAACCTATTATGGCGGAGCGTACGGCGAAGGCGTCGTGTACGAGATTACTCCCTAACCGAGGGAGTGATCTCGATAACCTGGGGATACTTAAACATTTGCCGCAATGGGGTCACAATGACCCGGTTGGCTTCCTAATGCAAGATTGGGCTCTTCCCAGCGTCGTTTACCGCCGAGCCTGGAGTAAAATATCTGCTATGGAGATTCGCCTTCGGCCCGAACTCGAGAATTTGATCAAGCAGGACGTCGCACGCGGATCCTACGAAACCGTCGATGAGTTCGTGGAATGCGCCGTTTCCATGCTCCACGAACAGGAAGCCTGGCTGGCCCAGAATCGCGCGCAGATTGCGGTCAAGATTGATCGAGGCTATGCCGCCGCAGAGCGCGGCGAACTGATCGACGGTGACGCGGCACGTTCACGACTTGTGGAATTGAAGCGGACACGGACCGATGAAACGCCACGGCGATGACCAGGTATCGGTTCACGCCTCAGGCGGTGGCCGATCTCTTTGACATTTGGAGCTTCATCGCGAAAGACAATCCTGCGGCTGCCGACCGGGTTGAGGAGGCCGTCTTTCGTGCCTGTAACTTCCTTGCCGATTCGCCTCTCGCCGGACGAATAAGGAAAGACCTAACTGCGCTGCCCGTTCGCTTCTGGGTGGTGCAGCCCTATTCGAACTATTTGATCGTATACCGTCCAGAGAGTAACCCTTTACAGATCATTCGCGTCCTGCACGCTGCCCGCGACCTTCCCGCTGTCCTTCGTTAGACGCATTGCGACAAGCTACCCCGGACCCCGTCCCCACCATAGAAAAGCCGCAATTTTTCATCGCGGCTCTAATCCGTGTTGATTCCGTGTTGATCCATGGCGAGGTTTTAATGCCTACCTCCGCCTTAGCCTGAACTCCGAAATCAACTCCTACGCCAGCGCCCAGATGTAGCGAACGCCGACCCCCGCGACCTACGAATTTAGGCGCCAAAGACAGCCCCAAAACAAAAGGGAGAAGCTTTCCAGCCCCTCCCTTTAACTTTCAGCGGGTTGAAAAAGAAAACTCTGAACCAACTCTACTGTTGCGGATCCAACTCCACGCCATCCCCCAGGTGCAGGTCTTCCATGGCGAAAACGATCATGCCGGTCGAGGTAGTCGGAGTGGTTGCCAGGACCAGGACCTCGCCCACTGCCCGGCGCGGGAACGCCGCCACGTGAATGATGGGACCGTTGCTGCGCGTGAGCATCGTCTGGTCGATCGAAGGCGGCCTGGCTTGCGTGTCTTCCGCCGTGGATGCCTTGAACGACAGTGAATCCACCGGATTGTGCAGATCGGCTTCGTAGCCGCGGACGGCGCGGAAATAGTCGCCGACCTTCACTCCCTGGTTGGTCCCCAGATTCATGTAGACCTTCCTCCCCGTCCCCAGTTCGGCGTCGAAATCTTTCGCCATAACAATGCGGCCGCTGGCCTTGCCATTGGGCGGGGCAAAGCGGTCAAAACGTATCGCAGGATGGACGGGCGGCGCAGGTCTGTCGACAAACGCGGTTACCAGGTCACCCGGAACCACCGGGGCGCAACTGAACTCGATGTGGGCAATGGCCGACTTGCTGCGCGTGTCCACCACCCGCACCATCGCCAGTTCGGCGTAGGGCTGTCCCATAGCCTTGAGCATGCTGGCCTGGCCATCAAACTCTTCGAAGCGATTCGGGTCGTGCAGCTCGCGGACAATGCGGTAGACCTTGCCCAACTCATAGCTGTTGCCGCTCAGAAAAATGAGATTGCCTCCCGCGTACTGCGCCGTGTTCGGCGTGTCCAACCCGCCGGCTACATAGCTGGCATCCGGCAACTTCTGCTTTTCCACGAAACCCGCGCATTGCAGGTCGGAATAGGTCGGATGCACAATGCTCTCGACCGGAAAGCTCACGTTGGTCGACACCGTGCCCTCCGGCGTCGGTTGACTCGCGGCTGCGTCGCTCGCTTGCGCGACCGCCGTTCCCATAGCCAGCGACAAGACCAGCAACAATCCTGTTTTCTTCATGTTACCTCCGAAGCCGGAACCGCCTCAGATCCGGCCTCATCTCCCTTAAGTTGCAGAAAAATAAAAGACTTCCAAGCCGGACAGTAACAACTAGGCGTACCACGGTCAAGGTTACGCTGGTGTCAGACCTGATAGGTTATAACCCTTCTTCCCGAAAAAACCTCAATCCGCTGTTGCATCTGCAATTACGCGCCTGTAATATCGCGCCACTCTATAAAACAGATGACGGCAGCCCCCAACCAGTTCGTAGCTCGCCTTCGACCCTTACGATTGCCCCGGGTTTGCGTGGCGGTCATCGGGTCCGACCCCGCCGAAATGGTGGAAAAAGCCGAGGTCCTGGTTCGCGACAACACCTTTCTGGAGTTCAGGTTAGATTACCTGTCCCGCCCCGTCCTCGCTCTCGCCCGCATCAAGCAATTCACCGAATATCACCCCCATGTGGCCACCATTGCCACTTGCCGGCGGGTGGCCAACGGAGGCAAGTTCCGAGGCTCGATCGCCTCGCAGTTGGACATTCTGACCAAGGCCGCCGCGGCCGGCTGTCAGTTAGTGGACATGGAGCTGCAAAGCGCCCTCCGCTGCAAACGGGCGCAGCTCGAACGTCTCCGCACCCGGGCCGCTCTCATCCTTTCCTACCACGACTTTCGCGGCACCAAAAAGCTCGAGGAAACCCTCGAAAAGATGGTGGCCATGCCCGCCGACTTCTACAAGATCGTCACCACTGCTACCACCCTGCATGACAACGTAGTGATGATGAAGTTCCTGGAGAAAAACAGCGACCGGCATTCCCTGATTGGCCTGTGCATGGGCGAACAAGGCATCATCAGTCGGGTGCTGGGCGTGCGCGCCGGCAGCGCGTTCACCTTCGCGGCCGTCAGCGAGGACGAAAAAACCGCCCCTGGCCAAGTGACTGCGCAGGACCTTCGCAGCACCTATCGCATCGAACAGGTCGATCCCGCCACGCGCGTCTACGCCGTGGCTGGCGATCCCGTGGCCCATTCGCTCTCCCCGGCGATCATGAATGCCGCCCTGCGCCGCGAGACCGTAAACGGCGTTTACCTCGCCCTGCATGCCAAGACTCTGAAAGACCTGCTGACCTGCGTGCGCGAGATCCCCATTCACGGCCTCTCCATCACCATGCCTTATAAGGAGACCATCGTCTCGCACCTCGACAACACCGATGCCCATACCACAAAGATCGGCGCCTGCAACACCGTGGTCCGTGCCCAGGACGGCAAGTTGTACGGCTTCAATACCGATGCCGCCGGAGTGGTGCGTCCCTTGCAGCAGAGGATTTCCCTTGAGGCGGCCAAGATCTTGGTCTTGGGCGCAGGCGGCGCAGCCCGCGCGGCAGTCTACGGACTCAAAGAACGCGGGGCCGAAGTTTACATTCTGAATCGCACGCTCGGACCCGCCCAGAAGCTGGCGCGCTCGGCCCGAGCGCGGTTGCTCAAGCGCGCGGATTTGAAGAAGCTGACTTTCGACGCGATCATCAACGCCACCTCGGTAGGCATGGGCAACACCAAAGAGTCTCCCCTCAACGAAAACGAGATCAAGGCGCGTTATGTTTTCGACATGATCTACGATCCGCCCGAAACCCGTCTGATGAAGATGGCCAAAGCCGCCGGAGCGGAAGTGATTCCCGGCATCGAGATGTTCGTGCAGCAGGCCGCCCGCCAGTTCGAGATCTGGACCGGCAAACCCGCGCCCTTGGACGAGATGCTACGCGTCGTAAACCGCGTGATTGAAGACCGCGCCGCCGCCAAAGCCGCCCTCAACGATTCCAAGAAAAAATAGCATAGGCGCGGGCGTCCCGCCCGTGCTGGCCCCCGAGCTCTTAGCCAACCGCCAACCGCTACCTCCTCATCCTCCCCACCACATACATCAACACCGACAAAACCACGCTGATCACAATCGACGTTCCCAGCGGAAAATAAAGCGTCGTGTTCTTCCCGCGATACACAAAGTCTCCCGGCAACCGTCCCAGCGGAAAGTTGGCGCGCCCCGCCAGCACCAGCCCCAATCCCACCAGCACGACCATTCCGCCCAGAAATATCAGCACCCTTCCCAGATCCGTCACGGAACAATTCTATCTTGAGGTAGCGGCAGCGTCCCCGCCCGCCCTTCCATCCCTGTTAGAATTTTGTTCATGAAATCCCTGGCGATTTTTCCCGTTGCCTTATTGTTCGCCGTCGCCCTCTCGGCCCAAACACCCGCAGAAGTCGAAATCACCTCTGAGCCTGCGCACCATCTGGCTCTGCAAAATCAATATGTGCGCGTCTTCCAGGTGGAGGTCGCTCCTCACGCCGCCACTTTGCTTCATCGCCATCGCCACGACTACGTTTTTGTCAGCCTCGGCGCCGCCGAAATCTCCAACGAAGTCGCCGGCAAGCCCGCCGTCACCCTCAAACTTCAGGACGGCGAAGTCCGTTCCTCCGATGGCGGTTTCGCGCACATCGCCCGCAACCTCGCGGCCACGCAGTTCCGCGTCGTAGCCGTCGAATTTCTCCAGGACGACCAAGCCCACGCCACTCCCCCTCCCCCATGGGACGACGACCGCAGCCTGCAAGTCCTTCACGGCGGCACGCAGCAAATCCTTTTCGTCAAAGACGGCGTCCGCGTCTCCGAAACCGAACTCCAGGTCGCCGGCTCCCTGCCCAAACACCACCACCCCCATCCCCATCTCGTCATCGCCGTCACCGACCTGACCCTCCGCAATGACGTCGTCGGCAAAGCCGTATCCAACGTGGAGATGAAATCCGGCGACATCAAATGGATCGACGCCGGCGTCACCCACTCCCTCACCAATGTCGGCGCCAGCGAAGCCAAATTCGTGACCTTGGAATTTCAGTGATTCATCGCTCGTGGCCCATTACTAAGATTTTCGTGACCCTCGTTCTTGCTCTGCCGCTCTACGCCGCCGATCCCTCTACCGCCACTCTCATCGACCACAGCCATTACAAACGCGCCCAGCCCCTTCTCGCCGACCGTCTCAAGGCCAATCCCAACGACGCGCAAAGCTGGTACGAAATGTCCAAAGTCTCCGCCGCCTTCCAGCGCTGGGACGATGCCATCCCGCAAGCCGAAAAAGCCGTCGCCCTCAATCCCAAGAACGCCGAATTCCACGCCGCCCTCGCCGACGCCATCGCCTCCGAACTGGCCACTTCCCAGGCCGGAATGTTCACCAAGATGTCGCTCGCCCGCCGCTTCCGCACCGAAGTCGATCTCGTGCTCCAACTCGATCCCAACAACCTCGACGCCAACAGCGACCTGCTCGAGTTCTACCTTCAAGCCCCCGGCATGGTCGGTGGCTCGGTGAAGAAAGCCGTCGAAATCTCCGACCACATGCTCCGCATCACTCCCGCCCGCGGCTGCCTGTTCAAACTGGAAATCGCCACTTACGAAAAGAAGCCTGCCGGCGAACTCGAAAGCCTGGTGCAGCAGGCCATCAACGCCGATCCCAAGCTCTACTACGCTCGCACTCAGGCGGCGAATTTCTACATCACTCAAGGAAGCGCTGATCTCGCCCATGCCGAAGAGCAAGCCCGCGAAGCCATTCGCCTCGACCCCGCGCGCATCGCCGCATACACGGCTCTCGCCACCGTCTACGCTCAACAAGGACGCTGGAAAGAACTCGACGTCACCCTAGCCGACGCTCAACGCGAAGTCCCCGACGATCTCGCGCCCCACTATCAAGCCGCCAAGGCAATTTTGCTGAACACCCATGACCAGGATCTCGCCCGTGCGGAAAAATATCTGCGCACTTATCTGGATCAGCCCGCCGAAGGCAACGAGCCCAGCCTCGCCGCAGCCCATTGGCGTCTCGCCCTGGTGCTCGAAAAACAAGGCCACAAAGACCAAGCCAAACAAGAGCTACAGCAATCCGTCACTCTCGATCCCAACTTCGACCCCGCCAAAAAAGACCTGAAAAGATTGCAGTAATTTTCTGCTCGTGTGGGGACGGGCGCCCTCGCCCGTCCAGTCGAGCGCAGCTCGACAAAGTCTGATCCGCGAAATCCGCGGCGTGGTAGGGTTTGACCTAATCCGTGAAATCCGTGGCCGCCTTTTCCCGAAACGACCACTTTTACCGCGCTTTCCATTTCGGGAATGCCTTTCCCAAAATCTTGTCAATAGGCGAAAACCACGCGATTCCCCGCAAACGCTTGCAGCCTCGGCAAATATAAAGTTCGTTCCCGTGTCTCACTTGCCTGCGAAAAATGCCATACTAAACTTATAGGCGAAACTTTCAGACGCAGCCCGCAAGGGCTGCGTTTTTCATTTGGCCAGCATTGATAAGTCGCGGATATCCTCTGTGACCCTCTGTGACCTCTGTGGTTAAAGCTTTGACCCTCGAATGGCAAGGACCCAATGACCCATCAAGCGATCGACATTCCCCACGCCAAGCTGCGTGGCGAGTGGGCAGAACTCCGTTTCATGAGCCGCGCCGCCGAGCACGGACTAATCATCACCAAGCCCTGGGGAGACTCCGCCCGCTACGACTTCGCCGTCGACCACCACGGCCACTTCCTCCGCGTCCAGGTCAAATGCACCCAAAGCCGCCGCTGGAATTCCTACGTCTGCAACGT
>JBKQLO010000131.1:0-17454 GCA_052147055.1 Terriglobales bacterium | reverse complement strand
ACACTGGCACCCGGGTCATCATCCTCACCACTTTTGCCCGCGCTGGATATTTGCGGCGCGCGCTTGAAGCCGGAGCTTCCGGATATTTATTGAAAGACATGCGCGCCGAAGAACTCGCCGAAGCCGTCCGCCGCGTGCAGCAGGGCTTGCGCGTCATCGATCCTGAACTCGCTACTGAGGCCTGGGCCGAACCTGATCCTCTTACTGACCGTGAGCGCCAAGTGCTGCGCCTGGCCGGCGACGGCAAAGGCAGCGGCGACATCGCCACCGATCTCGGCCTTTCCGAAGGAACCGTGCGCAACTATCTCTCCGAAGCAATCAGCAAACTGGGGGCCAGCAACCGCGTAGAAGCCGCACGCATCGCACGAACCAAGGGATGGTTGTAAATAGCTGGTGAGCGCGGCAGGACTCGAACCTGCGACCCATGCCTTAAAAGGGCATTGCTCTACCAACTGAGCTACGCGCCCACTGATTTTCAATGTAACACAAAAAAATGCACTGACTGTCTCTCGGCCGGACGCAGCTTCTGCATATCAACCAAACAGAAACGGCTGGCATCCTGCCAGCCGTTCCTTTTCTCCTCAACGCGTCGATCTAATTACCGGCGTCCGCCGCCGCCGCGGAAACCGCCGCCGCCCATGCCACCACGGAAGCCGCCGCCGCCAACGGATGCGCGGGCAACTCCACCGCGATAGCCGTATCCGCCCCTATAGCCATAGCCAGCGCGTCCGTAAAAGCCGCGACCACCCCAGCCTGGTCCCCAACCGCCGCGCCATCCGGGGCCATATCCACGCCAACCGGCTCCGTACCATCCGCGTCCATACCACCCGCCGCGGTACCACGGACCGGCGCCGATAAAGACGCCACCCGCAAACCAGCTAGGACCGTAGTAGCCATACGGTGCGCACGCGTACGGGTAATAACTGTAGTAGCCATAGGCACAGGCCGGGGATCCAACGTAACCCGGGCCAATCCCGACCCCAACCCCAACCGCGACCCCTGCATGAGCGGAGATTGCCGGTAGCAGGAGAACACTCAGCAAAGCGAGATATCGTAAAGCGCGCATTTTAGACCCCCTTATCGGACACCCAACCCCTCTGTCCGAATTCTAACCGGACCCGAAGGCCCTTTGGCAATCCATTTTTCACTCTGAATTGCTCATCAATATGAACCCTGAAACCGGATAAAAGTTGCCGGCCAGCCGTTTAGTGGTGATGTCCGCCGCCTCCGTGGCCGCCCGCATGACCGCCGCCGCCCGAGTGCCTGCTGCCGAAGCTCTTCCCGCCGCTGAACTTCGGCGCATGCCCGCCACCATGGAAACTCTTCGGCGGCTTGCCGGACGACCTGGCAAAGCCCCTGCCTTTGGGGGCCTTATAAGACCGCTGCTTGAAATTGGCGCGCTGAAAGGCTCTTGCCGGCGCACGATAAGCCCGCTGCGGACTGCGATAAGCGGCACTCGATCTGCTGCCGTAGGCGGTTCGGCCTCGGCTGTATGCGAGCTGGCGGGAGGCTTCACTGGGCCGGTTTTCCGCATATCTGGCCGGCGGCCTCGGGATAAATCCGCTGCCACGAGCGGCATTGTATCCGCCACCTGGCTGGCTGTAGTTCCCTGGTGGCCGGGGGACGAAGCCCCCTCCGAGTGTCGTGTTGCGACCATCGCCTAGCCGACTATAGCTAGACGGTGGTCGAGGGACAAAGCCCTGTCCGAGCGTTGCACTGCGTCCACTGCCCGGTCGACTGTAGCTTTGCGGCGGACGTGGGACGAATCCTTGCCCGAGTGTCGGGTTGCGCCCACCGCGTGGCGGCCCGTAGCTGCCGAGCGGCCGGTTCGGCATATTCGGCATCCCGCCAATCGCTCCCCGCCCGGGAAAGCCGCGTGCTCCGCCGTGCGGAAAGCCCCAGTCGGCCACGGTGGTGCTGGACGAATAGTAGTTCGAATGATTGAAGAGCACGGACTGGCTCAGCCAGTTCAAACCCCAGGCTAGCCAGCCCCAGGGCGTGTGGCTGAAGGCCGACATCGCGATCCCCAACCCAAACCTTACTGCCGAGGTGCCGAACGACGAACCGAAAGATGAACCGAAGAATGACCCCAGCGTACCCAGCAGCGAAAATCCCGGATAGGGCGAAACCGGCTGTCCGTAAACACTCCACGGATCATAGGCTGGCACATAGACCACCTGGGGACTCGGCGGAGCCAGCTCGATGTTGCCTTGGTCGTCGCTCACCACTTCCTGCGGCGTGCTTTGCAGGGTTCCGGCGGCCTGCGCGCGCCGGCGCATCACTTGCACGGCCTGTAGCACGTCCTGCGGCTGGTTGTAGTAGGCGTTGCCCAGGTCGGTGGTCCAATGCAGGTTGCGATCCATCTGCGCCAGCAGCTGTGGAAACGCGGTCAGCGCCTTAACGCTCGGGTCCCAGTTCTGCACGTCGGCTCCGGCTGCAATCTGGTCGGGAGACGCGTAGCCTTGCGCCTGCCAACGATCGGCTTCCACCACCTGCGTAGGGTACGTGGATGCGGCCAGCATCTGCGCCACCAGCGTGTCCGGATAGAGCGCGATCGGCGCTACCAGTTGCTCCAGTTGCTGCGCGTTGAGCGGCTCCGCCGGAGGTTGTGCCTGTCCATCACCTTGTTGCGGAGAAACCTGGCCGGAGTCTGGGTAAGGTGGTTGCGCGTAAGGCTGCTGCTGTCCCTCGCCTGATTGCTGATCCGGCGTGTACTGTCCGTTGTAGGGATCGTTCTGCGAAGGTGGCGGGGGCGGCGCTTGCTGCGCCAACAGCTGTTCCTGACCCAGCAGAAGAAGCAGCGCCATCATCACTGCGATCACACGTTTGAATGGCTGCGCTATGCTGTCTGGAGAAGAATCGTGGGACGAATCACGCGACCGGCAAGAAAACTTGGGGCACGATGCGCGCAGGTACGTTTCGGGTCTCATCATCCCTCCCACTGGCCCACCTGGGCTCCCCCGAGGTGAACCCTTATGCTCTAAGCCGCCGCAGGCTGCTCTTTCGGCCCCCGCGGTCAGTTACCCACCCGACTCCGTCGTCCTCGCGTCCGTCGGTTGCCAAAGCAAGGCCGGTCCACAGCGAAGAACGGTACCTAGCTGAACCCTGAATTCAGGTGTTAGTTGCGCCAGGAATGTTAGACACTCTCTGAGAAGCGTGCAAACGATGAAGAAGAAAGCTCTTCGGGTCAAGACTCAATTACGTTTTCCGCAGCGACTACGTCCCGCGCACTCCCCACTGTGACCGGCATCACAGCGTCTTGCCCTGATCCACTTCATGCTAATTAAGGATGCATACGCACTGGGCAGCGGCGCGAATTTCTTGGGACGTGTCAGGCGGCCTTTTACCGGTTCTCGCAACCTCAAGCGTTAACCTCGAATTCCCGCGCTACCTTTTTCCGCTCACCTTCGCCGCTCTAGTGGTGATGTTCGCGGTGTGGCGGCTCCAACGCCATGAATGGCAACGAGCTTGCGAAGCTCTGAAGCAGGCAACAGAACTCAAGCAGCAGTTGGAGCGGGAGCGCAATCTGACCCAAGAAGAACTCTTTCGCCGCCTCTACGAAGATCGTGAATTGAATAAGGAGAAGTTCCAGTTTCAGGCTCAGCTTGCCGAATACGAAAAATATTCGACCCTGGCTCAACTGGCCCTGGGCGCGGCTCACGGGATCAACAATCCCCTGCTCGGGATCCTGTCGCACCTGGAACTCGAGTTGAAGAGTGCCAGCGATCCCGAGCAGCGATGGGAGATCGAGCAATGCATTGCCGGCACCAAGCGTATCTCTGCCACCTTGCGCGGACTGGTCAATTACGCCCGCCCCGGACCTCAGGTGTTGAACAACCTCAGCCTCCGCCGTTTGGTTAGCGATACGCTCGGCTTTCTCGAAGGCCAGCCGGCTCTACGCGGCAAACGAGCGGAGAACCAGGTTCCCGAAGACTTGCCCCGCATCCTGGTTGATTCCAATCAGCTTTCGCAGGTCCTGATGAATCTGCTGATCAATGCGGCCGAAGCCACGCCCCAAGGTGGGCGAATCACCATTTCCGCCAACCGGCTCAGCCTCGCGAATAGCATCGAAATCCGTGTCACCGACACCGGCTGCGGCATTTCGCGTGACATTCTGCCGCATGTCTTTGAACCTTTTTTCACCACCAAAGGCGGCAAGGGCACTGGCCTTGGCCTCAGCATTAGCGCCACTTACGTGAGAAGGAACAAGGGTGAGATTCGAATCGATAGCGTGGTGAATCATGGCACCACCGTAACCATTACGCTGCCCATCCAGCAGGAGGAGTCACACAAAGTAAAAGAACTTTCCGAAACCGTGGTTTGACATGCCCTACTCCGCCCTAATCATCGATGACGAAGAGCTCACGCTGCACACCATCTCGCGCAGCTTGCGCCAGGATGGATTTGAGGTATTCACCGCGCTCTCCGGTGAGGATGGCCTGAAGCTCTTTCACGATGAGAAGCCGGACCTGATTTTGTTGGACATCGTCCTTCCTGGCATTGATGGAGTCGAAGTGCTCCGCCAAATCAAACAGGCTAACCCCAATGCGATCGTGATCATGATGAGCGCCTATCATCTGGTGGAGCGTGCCGTCGAAGCCATGAAGCTGGGCGCCTTTGACTATCTGGTCAAGCCATTTCATCTGGAAGACCTGATGACTACCCTGCATCGGGCGGCCGAGGTGCTTACTTTACGAGTGCGCGTGCGCGACTCGGTGGAATCGGAAAAGGGGCGCTACAACTTTGGCCGGGTGATCACTCATAATCCGGCCACCATCAAAATGTTGGAAGTGGCGCGCAAAGCCGCCGAAACCGACCGCACGACGATTCTGATCCTGGGTGAGAGCGGCACCGGCAAAGGCGTGCTCGCCCGAGCCATTCACTACGCCAGTCCTCGCACGGCTATGCCATTGCTGGAGCTCAATTGTGCCGCCCTTCCCGATGCTTTGCTGGAGAGCGAGCTCTTCGGCTACGAGCCTGGGGCTTTCACCGACGCGCGCCGTCGCAAGGAGGGGCTGCTGGAGCGCGCCAGCGGCGGCACCGTATTCTTGGATGAAATCGCCAACATGTCGGCTAGCGTGCAAGCTAAGATGCTGCGGGTGCTTGAGGAAGGAACGTTCATGCGGCTGGGAGGGACGAGCACGATCAAAGTCAACATCCGATTGATCGCGGCTACCAATGAGCACCTGAAGAATGCCATCAGCCAAGGGCGATTTCGCGAGGACCTTTACTACCGCATGAATGTGGTGCAGCTCTACATACCTCCGCTGCGCGAACGCAAGGAGGATATCGTGCCCCTCGCGCTCGAACTCCTTCAGCAACTCAACCGGGAGTTAAAGAAGAGCTTTACCGGATTCACTCCCGCCGCCGCGAGCCTGCTGGAGCAATATGGCTGGCCAGGCAACATCCGCGAATTGAGGAATGTGATTGAGCGCACCATGATTCTCACCTCCGAAGCTGAGATTGACGCTGGCCAGCTTCCGGAAGAGATTCGCGACCAACATATAGGGAAGAAGACCAGTGGAACATTTTCCATCGAGGACATTTCTCCGACCGGAGACCAGTTCCTAAGTCTGCGGGCGCTCGAAGATAACTACATCGAGCAGGTGCTGGCGGCCACCGGCAAAAATAAAACCCAGGCAGCCCGAATTCTCGGCATTCATCCCACTTCGTTATTGCGCCGGCTAAAAGGCAAGGCGCTGGACTAGCGTCGGCCCGCCGGTTACGCGTCTGCACCATGAATAAAGCCCCGGGCGAGCGCCCGGGGCTAGTGCCAACTCTCCAGCCTATGCTTTCGCGGGAGCGCTCAGCGCCAACACTCGTTGCGACGGGTTCTTCGGCAAAATGTCCAAATAGATTACAGCATAACGGAAGGCGACTACGGCGGCGGCGATGGTCGCCAGCGTGGCTGCGAACTCCGTCCACTTCGGTTCATAGTAGATGCCGGAACTGGCTTGCAGTCCGGTGATGGAGACGTTCAACCGGTTCGTCATGAAGCCCATCACGATCACGGCGGAAGTCCAATACAAATACAGCGGAGTGTTGCGCACCTTCTCCAGATTCAGCAGCACCAGAGGTGCAATCACCAGCAACGCGATCTCAAGCCAGAAGAGCAGTGTTTCCTCGCGCCACATCCATAGATATTGTGTCGCATCCCGGCTAATCAGATCGACTGCACGGAACACGCCGTAAATTGCCAGCAGCGGGGCAATCACCCGGCTCACATCGCTAAGGATGGTCAGATCAACCCGAGCATTGAGCGAGCGCACGCACAGGTAAATAGCCATAATGGTCACGGACAATCCTGCCGGAATCGCGGAAAGATAAAACATGGTGGTGAGGTACGGCGAATACCAGAGCGGATCCAGATGTCCTTTGGTGATCAAGTAAAGTCCGCCCAGAAATGACTGGTGCATTGACGAGAGCAGCGTGCCCGCCAGAACCAACGCGATCAGAATGCTATGGTGCCAGCGCAGATAGAGATCGCGTGCCCGCACCCAGGGGATCTTTTCGACCAGCGCCGGTGAGAACTCCAACATCAGCACCGTGGTGTAGAGAATCACGCACCATGACACCTCGAACAACACCGAGTGCCGGTTCCACATGACAATCGGGTGCCAGATTCTCCAGGGGATCCCGAGTTCATACATCATTCCAATGCAGACCGTGCAATATCCCAGGAACGAAATGAGCACGGACGTGCGTAGGATCGGCCGGTAGCGCTCGAAACCTAACAGATACACCGACGCCGCAATAGCAAACCCACCGGCCGAGAGCCCGACGCCGCACAGCGTCCCCAACCCGACCCATAAGCCCCAAGGCTGCGAATCCGTAAGGTTGGTGGACGCTTGGAAACCCAGCGCGAACCGCGCATACATGGCATACAGGCCGGCGGCGAAGATCAACGCTACGACGGTGCGCCAGAAACTGATTTTTGGAAATCCTTTGGTAGTCTTTCCTGCGGCAGTCGTTTCCAGGGTAGTCATGGCTCAACTCCTTTTCTTGGCAGACTTCTCGCGGGCTTCGGCCAGCGCGACCTGGGCCCGGCGTTGCGTGATCCAATACAAGCCCGCCAGCACAGAGCCACCGACCAGGATCACGGTAGGTCCATCGCCCAACGCGCTTGCCGTCAATAGCGGCAAAGGCTGCTTGGGTGCAGCGGCAAACCCCAGCTTCTCGAAAGCCACATCGGAGATGAAGAATACCGACGTTCCGCCCGCTTCCTCGCTGCCGTAAATGTGCTTCACGTATTTCGAATCATTGAGGATGCGGCGCTGCGCTCCTTCCAGCATTTCTTCGCGGGTGCCGGAGATCGAAGCCTGCACCGGGCAAGCCTCTACGCAGGCAGGCGGTTGGCCTTGCGCCTGGCGTGCCGCGCACAGATCGCATTTCTTGACGTAGGGGACGAGCTTCGTCCACTCGTAACGGGGCACACTGAACGGACACGCCACCAGACAGTAGCGGCAGCCGATGCACTTCGACGCATCGTAGGTGACAGGGCCGGCAGCGGTCTTCTTGAGCGCGCCGACCAGGCACGCCGAGGCGCAGGCCGGGTCCTGGCAGTGCATGCACATGCGCCGCACGAAGCGATCGCCACGCTCCTCCACTACGGTGAGCGCGGTTGGTGAAAGCTTCATCTCAGAGGCCATGGGGAATCCGTGGATTTGTTTGCAAGCTTGCTCGCAACTCCGGCACCCGATGCACTTCGTGACATCGACCAGGATTGCTCGACTCGTTGCCATGACTTTTCTCCTCTCCGTGGCGGAGTCCGGTTACGACAAGAAGAACTCTTTCACCACTTTCTGCCGCAACTCCGGTGTAAGCCGCGGAAGCAAACCACTGATGGGGTGCCCGCCGTCCTGCGCCAGCGCCGGTGAGGGCGATACCATCGCATTCAGCCGGGTCAGGTTGTTTTGCATCCAGGGCGCCACCATCGAACCCTGGATCAGGTTTTTCTGATTGACTTTGAGGTCCGGGGATTTCACCATCGCGATCCAGCCATGCTCATAGGGATGGTTCATGACCAGGCTCGGATCTCGCAAGGCATCGTCGTTGACCGCCGTGACCACACCTTCCACGGGAGAGAGCAGATCGATGCTGGTGTCCCCGCTTGTCAGGGTGATGAGCTTCTGTCCTTGACGAATCCAGCGGTCGGCTCCGCGCACGTCAATGTGGTCGATCTTCCCCATCAGACCGGTGACGAACTGATCTACGCCGACCCGCGCATCCTCGCCGCCCTGTTGCATGACCCAGGTGTGTCCGAGATGAAAGCCGTAACCTTGCGGGATCTCAAATCCGTACTCGCGCTTCACCAGTGGGGATTGCGGTCTGGCTACGATCTCGGGCTCCAGCCCAGGTTGAACTTTGGGTTCGATGAAATGTCTGACGCTGATGATCAGCAGGAACATCAGCAGGACAAACAGGATTGACATAGAACCTCCTCTCGGTTGCGATCCCGTCGCTTGGTTGTCCGGCGCCTCTTCGGCGCCGGGCTCGCGTCTTTACTCAGTGCACGTCAAGGGCAAGTTCAATTTGTGACGCGATTGGTTGCAGGGCATGGACTTGCATCAAGAATCAGGTGGGAAATGCCGTTCAGCCACTGCATTTTGCAGCGATGGCCGGAGCATTTTGCGTGATGTGCAGGCGCACACGTGCGCACATCACTCCACGCTGTGACCCCTGTCATTGCTGTGGCCCCGCCCCGATGTTTGACTTCCTAGTGGATAACAGCGCCCCTTTTTTCAAACGGATCGCAATGGGCGACGATCAACGGCCTAGTGTATGCTCGGCCGGGAGGCTCGTTTACGCATGGCCGACGTCGAAACCAAGTCGCTCCCCGCGAACGCCTACCAGCCGTTGAAGGACGGCGAAATCTACATCCCGCTTGTGCCCACCAGCGTGGCGCCACTGGAGGTGACCTGGCGCGCGGTGGTGTGGGGCACGTTGCTGTGTATCGTCTTCAGCGTCGCGTCAGCCTATTCCACCCTCAAGGTCGGCCAGGGAATGGAGGCGGCGATTCCCATCTCCATCCTCGCCATCGGCTTGGCACGCGTCTACCAGCGGCGCTCCACCGTCCTGGAGAACATGATCATTACCGGCATGGGGGGCGCCTCCGCCGCCGTGGTGTCCGGCGCCGTCTTTACCTTGCCGGCGCTCTACATTCTCCACCTCGACCCGCATCCGGTGCAGACCATCTTCATCTGCCTGGCCGGCGGGTGCCTTGGTGTTCTTTTCCTGATTCCCTTGCGGCGCTACTTTGTGCGCGAAATGCACGGTAAGTTCCCATTTCCCGAGGCCACGGCGATCACCGAAGTCCTCGTCACCGGCGAAAAAGGTGGATCGCAAGCTAAACTGCTGCTGCAGGCCACCCTCATCGCCGGCCTTTACGACTTCCTGGTCACCACCTTCCACGTCTGGAAGGAGTACTTGAACTTCCAGTTCGTCCCCGCGGTACGGTCCCTGGCCGAACGCGGGCGCATGGTCTTCAATTTCGACGCCGTCGGCTTCATCCTCGGCCTGGGCTACGTGATGGGCCTTCGCATTGCCCTGATCTTTTGCGCCGGTGGCATTCTGGTGAATTTCGTGCTGGTCCCAATGATCTGGTTCATCGGCGGTCACATGGGCGACCTCACCGTCTATCCCGCGACCATCCCCATTTCGCACATGACGGCAGCCGAGATCTACCGCTATTACGTGCGCTTCATCGGCGTCGGCGCCATCGCCACCGCCGGCCTCGTGGGCATCCTCAAGTCGCTGCGTATCGTCGTCGGATCGTTCGGCATTGCGCTGCACGCCTTCCGCCACGGCGAAGCGCAGCACACGGAACGCACCGACCGTGACATTCCCATCGTCGTCATCCTGCTCGGCGTGGTGCTGGGGGCAATCGGCGTGGCCACGTTCTTCGCACAGCTTCATGTCTCCTGGACCGTGGTCGCCGTGGGCCTGGCGCTGACGCTGCTCTTTTCATTCTTCTTCACCACGGTGGCTGCCAACGCCATTGCCACCACGGCCAACAACCCGGCCAGCGGCATGACGTTACTGACTGTCATCGTCTCCGCCGTAGTGCTGCTGAAGTTCGGGCTCTCCGGGACCACCGGCATGTTCTTCGTGATGGCCCTGGCCGGAATGGTCTGTGTGGCGCTCTGCGCCTCGGGACAGTTCATTACCGACCTGAAAGCCGGCTACTGGCTCGGTTCCACGCCTGCGGCGCAGGAGAAGGTAAAGTTTATCGGGGTCGTCGCCTCGGCAATCACCGCCGGGTTAACCATCATCCTGCTGGCCAAGGCCTTCCAATTCGGAGAAGCCGCGCCCGGCGACCCGCGGCAGGTCCTGGTGGCGCCCCAGGCCTCCGCACTGAAAGCCGTGGTGTCGGGATTCATGAGCGGCCAGCCGGTCGCCTATATGTTGTTCGGCATCGGCGCCATGGTCACCGTAGTGTTTGAGATGCTCGGTCTTTCTTCCATGGTTTTCGCGCTGGGAATCTATTTGCCGCTGCAGCTGACCACGCCGATCCTGGCCGGCGGATTCCTCTCGCACCTGGTGAACAAGCGCGGGGAAAAGGTCGGCGGCCCGCACGGCAATAGCATCCGCGAGCGCGGCATCATCATTGCGGGCGGCTTGATGGCGGGCGGCGCACTCGGCGGAGTGATTGGGGCCGCGTTACGCGTGCTGCCGCACTTCAAGGAAGATTGGATTCAGACGCCTTTCTACGCGAACGATGCAGTGTCGCAAAGCCTTTCCGCTCTGTTGTTTATTGGTCTATGTTTGTATGTATGGTTCGGCTCGCTGAAGAAAGCATCCGCAGAATAAAAGTGAGGAGCGATCAATGGATACGCTAGGCAGATTTGTCTCCGATGCAGTTCTCGGTATCGACACGCTGTGGGGTGGCGATGTCATGTGTCCCTCGGGCACGGGACGATTCATCGCCGACTCGTGGTTCTCCGATGAGCCGTTGCCTCCGGCCTACACGGCTCCGGCGGCGGCGCGGGTGCGGGAGACCGGTGGCGTTTCCGGCAAGAACGTGGATCGTCAGGCAGTGGAGCAGTACCTGCATCAGGTGGATGTCCCCCAGGCCGTCGCCGGAATCCGCGATGAGGCTCACAAGGTTCCTGGCATGCGCGGTCAGTATCTGCACGGCCTGTCGCTCTCCCTGGAGACGATGTGGGACCTTGCCATGGAAGTGTTCGGCAAAGGCAAGCCCGTTCCCTACACCCGCTGTGTTGAGGCCTCGACCGGCCGGCCGCCGGAACCCTCGGATCCGAAAGCGAAGCGGGAGCGCGTAGCCGAGTTGCTGGGCCGGGCGGGTTACTCAACCTCCGGTTCCACTGGCCTTCTGGGGGCGGTCGACGCCTGGCGGCGCGATCGGGTGGTTCCGATGGCTTCGGTCCGCGCACTCGGCGCTGCGGTCACTGCCCACTTTGACCGCCTCAGCGCGGCCAACTTGCTGCCCTATCTTCCCCAGCATCTCTTGTCCGTGCCTCGAGCCAATATTGAATTCTTGCCGATTAAGGACGCCTGGTTTTCCGGCTCGATGAACTACATTGGCCGCGCGCGAAAGCCGGATGGCAGTCCGCACTACGAAGCCACCTATGAGATTAACGCTTCGTTGCAAATCTCTGTGCCGGAGTTCGAGCAACTTGTGAGCCACGAAGTCGTACCTGGGCACGTTACAACCTTCGCCTACTTGCAGGATCTCTACGTCCGCGGAAAAGCAGGTTTCGAAGCAACCGTATTGACCATGAACACCCTCTCCGCGACCCTGTTTGAGGGAATCGCGAATAATGCCATTTTGATCGCCCACGGCGTCACCGAAATCGAGCAACTCCCGGACGAAGACTTGCAGATCGGGGTGCTGCTGGCATTATTGCAGGATGATGCCAAGAATCAGTCGTCGTACCTACTCTGGGGAGAAGGGGTGCAGCGCGACAAAGTGGCTGCCCTTCTTCGGCAGGATTTCCTGGTCACGGAAGAGCGCGCCGACAAGCTTTCCGGCGCCTGGGGTCAACATCCGTTACTGGGTCGAATGTATCTTCCCGCTTATCGCGCGGGAACGGAGCGAGTGGCACAATTGCGCCGCATTCACCCGGCGGATCGCATTCTGCCGGCCCTTTACGGCTGCCATGGGTTAGCTGATATCGTGACTATCGACCAGATGTTGCAGCAAGAGGCTCAACCCACTTTCTGAGATTTAGGAGGTCTGGCCTTCGAAACTGTCGACGGCTGAAAGGATTGGTCCAAGTAATATTGACCAGTCCGAAGTAGGCTGGGTGATTCGCTCACCGAGGCGACTCGCGGAGCCGCCAAACCTGAAAAAACAACGCTCCGCGAGTAGCTGGAGTTTGGAACCGCAAAAACGGTAATTGCATCAGGGCTGGTGCCTTCAGCCTTAAAAGTCCCGGCACCAAACTGTGCAACTCTACCCTGAATCCGCGATTGAAGGTCTGCTACGCTGGTAACAGAATAGGACTCTACGAATTTCGAGGTGTCCATGCCCCGCGTTAGAAGCAGGATTTTGATTTCCGCCTTACTGCTGATCTGGATCTCGCCACGCAGCCACGCCCAAAACGGACTCACTACCGTGGACGTTCCCGGCGCCCAGGAAACCGACTGCAATGCCATCAATAAGAGTGGGGTCGTGGTCGGCTATTACGTCGACTCCAGCGGAACCAACCACGGCTATGGCCTGATTCGGGGATCTTTCCAGTTCTTCGACGTGCCCGGGGCCCAAGCCACATTTTTCTACGGGATCAACGACCAGAATCAAGCCGTGGGATGGTACACCGACGGCAGCTTCGTCACTCACGGCTTCCTGTACGTCGCAGGCAAGGTGACGACACTCGACCCTCCCGGCTCGACACTGACCAATGCCTGGAGCATCAACAATTCAGGAACCATCGTGGGCACATTCGTGGACGGCAGCGGGCTGCATCATGGCTTCACCTACTCGCACGGCTCTTACACTACTTACAACGCCCCGAACGCAATTCTCACCGCCATTACCGGGATCAACACCTCCGGCGCAATCGTTGGCTACTACGATGACTCCAACGGCAACCAGCATGGCTTCGCCCTGGCCAACGGAAAGTTCTTTCCTGTGAATTATCCCAACGCCACCGACACTGTGGCCACCCGAATCAACGACAGCGACAAAGTTGTGGGCTATTACGGCTCCGACGGATTGGGCCCGTTCAGCGGCTTCACCGAGGCTGGTAGCAGCTTCAGTACCGTCGATTTTCCTGGAGCGACTGACACCCGCGTGCGCGGCCTCAACAAAGCTGGGACCCTGGTGGGGCGTTACACCGACGTGGACGGGGTGGTGCACGGATTTATGGGCACGCCGTAACGGCGCGGTGATCCTGAAGCACCATTCCCCCAGGGGCCTGGTTGAATCGCTCAGGCTTTCACGCTGATTTACCCCGCTCCTCTCAAAACCCCTGTCTGGCAAGGAATTCAGGCATAACACCTCTTGACACCAGCCCAATCCGTGAATACGATGGGTCGCCAAATCCCCAGGAGGCTTTCCATGCTACAGAAAAGAATTGGAGTACTGCTCGCCAGTTTTGCCGTTTGCCTCACCCTGAGTACCCAGCCCGCCCACGCAGTGCTAAAAAGTATTGACGGTCCGAACGCGTTCGAGACCGACTGTAACGACATCAACACCGCCAATACCGTGGTTGGATTCTTCATCGACAATAGCGGCGTCACCCATGGCTTCGCAATCGTCGGCAGTAAATTCAACACCATAGACGTTCCCGGTGCGACCGCGACACTGCTATATGGGATCAACAACAACAACAACGCGGTCGGGTGGTATACCGACAGTTCAGACGTCACTCACGGCCTGATGATCACTCCCGATCTCAAGGTGACCACCATCGATCCTCCGGGGGCGACTTTAACCAGCGCCTGGAGCATCAACGATGCTGGCAAAATCGTGGGCGCCTACACCGACTCCAGTGGCGTCTATCACGGCTTCACACTCGTCAATGGCACCTACACCAGCTATGACGCCCCCGGCGGCGCCATTCTCACCGAAATCACGGGTATCAACAACAAGGGCGATTTAGTGGGAATCTTCGACGACTCCACTGGCGTCGAGCACGGGTTCGGCGTGAAGAACGGGCAATTCATTCAGATCGACGACCCCAGTGCCGGCGGCGTGGTCACTGCAACCGACCGCGTGAATGACAACAACGAGTACGTGGGACTGTGGGGCACCAACACCAGTGGCCCGTTCAGCGGATACCATGCCAAGAACAATTTTTTCGCCACCATAACGTTCCCGGGATCATTCGAAACCCGAACCCGTGGCATCAACAACGCCGGCGTCGTAGTGGGCCGCTATACCGATGCGAGTGGCGTAATCCACGGCTACTTCGGAAAACCCTGATTGATTTCGATTGGAGGAGCGGAGAATCCGCTCCTCCCGATCGAAGCGTCCTGATCCCAAAAGCAAGCGAAAACTCTTCCTGCAGTTATTGCCGATCGAGCGCGAATCGAAAAGAAGATTTGGTGGAGCTAGTCGGGCTCGAACCGACGACCTCATCGTTGCGAACGATGCGCTCTCCCAGCTGAGCTATAGCCCCACGCGGAAATGCCAACCAGCAGCGTCAGATAATCTTACCAGCCTAGGCAGCGCCAGGCCAGACGCTCTGCATTTACGCGCGCGTGCGGGAGCCAGGATGGCTCGGTGATCGCTACTTCGAGGGCAAGATCGTGTGCCAAGCCGGCGGGCGCTGCCCTGCCTTCTGTTTAGGAAGCGATTGCACGATTTCAAACACCACACCCTGATTGTTCGCCCCACCGACCTTCGTCGTGCCGTAGAGGTTCCCGGATGCGTCCTCAATCACGCTTGCTAGGGGTCCCAGGCCGTCGGTGCAGTTCGGCTGTGAGCAAAAGCTGTACAACACGGTTTCTTGCGCTGGCGCTGTCATCTTGAAAACCGTGCCCGCGTTGTTGGCGCCTCCCATCTCCGTGGTACCGTAAAGGGCGGGGTGCTTGAAATCGATGAGCACGCCAGCGGCCGGCATGTTTCCATCGGGGCCGTTGAAAGAGAACTCGGTGCCGCCCCCGAGGGGCCCTATCCTGAACACGCCTCCACCGCCAATCTGGCCTGCCCCCGAGGAGAACGTACTGTAAAGATTGCCCAGCGGGTCGATGCTGACCGTTCCCAAGGGAAAGCTAGCCCGGAACTGCTTGGAAGTTCGCAGTACGATCTCCGTCCAGCCGTTCGGGCCCGGCGTTAGCTCATACAACGTCCCTAAATTTCTATAGTCGCCCCCTTTCTCAGTCGTACCATACAAATTGCCCAGTTTGTCGAAGGTTACGCCCGCCTGCGGCGCTAAGCCATCGGCGCAAATCCCACCGGCCGCGCAGAAGTTGTAGAGTACGGTCTCCGTCCATCCACCAGTGCCAAGCGACAGTTCAAAAACGGTCCCTCCTTCGCAGCATCCTCCGCTGGTGCCCCCGGTGCCACCCGTGGGTGTTGTTCCGTACAGGTTTCCGGTTGCATCAAATACCAGCTGGCTGTCAGGGAACGCCCCATCCAGACACGTGTTGTTTTCGTTGTTTGCGCAGAAGCTGTATAGCACGGTTTCGGTCCAAGCCGCACTTGGAGACGAGGACCGAGATAACTCGAACACATTCCCATAACCATAAGCGCCACCGATGTTCGTGGTACCGTAAAGGTTACCCCTCGTATCGAAGACCAAGCCGGCCTTGGGATAGGCTCCGTCGGGACACAAATTGCCACCGTTAGAGCAGAAGTTGTACAGGATCGTCTCGACCCAGGTGCCGTCAGAGCCGGGCGACAATTTGAACACCGTTCCACAAGCGAAGGTGCAACTGCTGGATCCGCCGAATTCAGTTGTCCCGAACAGGTTTCCGATTCGGTCGGTAACAAGGTTACTCAGGGGCGTGGCGCCGTCGTTGGGCGAACCGGCAAAGCTCCAAAGTACTTTGTACTGCGCCTGACCTAGCGCGAGGCTACAACTTATCCAGATTACTGCTGCGCAAAGGAGCGTCTTACTCATATTCGTACGTACCCTTCTCCGAAACCATGAAATTTTATACGACCCTGATACGCCTGTATAGGGCCAAAAGACCCGTCCCTTGGCCCTAGAACTGAGTCCCATTAATCAGGATGCTATTGCCAGTACGAACGCTACCGGCCCAAGGCTGGCCGATCTCCGTGTCGGTGGCGGAGTTCTGATAGCCGGGATCTTGACCCTGCAGGCCCCATGCAGCACACCCCCCGGTCGTGCCAGTCTCATCTGTAACCCATGCGGTCGTGGTTCTATCGTTCGGATAGGCTCCGTATGCGTAGTCCAAATCGCACTCGTACACTTCAATCGTGGTGGCATTGTGCTCTACAGCGAAAGGCATCACAATCGGCCAATAGTCAGGAGGTCGAGCGCGAAGTCGGTAGATCGTCCACGAAATCGCTGCCCGCCTTCCCTCCGAGCTTCATTTCGCGCTATAGTCTCATGCCGGTTCATTTTCGGAGGCATTCATGGTTACCCAACCTAAGACGGAAGGCAAAGTGCGCAGTTTTGGCGAGAACATCGAGAGCGATCTGGCTTCAAGATTCCTGCGCGTAGTCGAGGTCGCGGCCATCGCTTCGGCGCACACCATGGGCCAGGGCGAACGCAAATTGTCGGACCAGGTGGCCACCGAAGCCATGCGCAAAACCATGGACTCGATTCCCATGCGCGGCACCATCGTCATCGGCGAAGGCGAACGCGACGAAGCCCCCATGCTCTACATCGGCGAAAAAGTCGGCGCCGCGTTTCCCAACGGCATTGAGGTCCCGGAGGTTGACATCGCCGTGGACCCGCTCGAAGGCACCAACCTTTGCGCCACCGGAGCGCCAGGAGCCATCACCGTCCTGGCCGCGTCGGAACACGGCGGGCTGCTCAACGCACCCGACTGCTACATGGACAAAATCGTGGTTGGACCTTCCTGCAAAGACGCGGTGGAACTCGACGCCCCTGTGGTCGACAATCTGAAAAACATCGCCAAGCGGCTGGACCGCGATGTGGAGGATCTGGTGGTGATCGTGCTGGAGCGTCCGCGCCACGAAAAGCTGATTGCCGACATTCGCGCCGCCGGGGCCCGCATACGCCTCATCGGTGACGGCGACCTCTCCGCGGGCATCGCCGCGGCGGTCATCGGAACCGGGGTGCACGCGGTGATGGGTTCCGGTGGAGCGCCGGAAGGCGTGATCACCGCCGCCGCCATTCGCTGCCTCAACGGCTACATGCAGGGACGACTGATCATCAATAAGCCCGAACTCGAAGAGCGCATCGCGAAGATGGGGATCAAAGACAAGAACCGCATCTACGAAGCCGAAGACCTGGCCCCCGGCAAGCAGCTCATCTTTGCCGCCACCGGCGTGACCGACGGCGCCCTCATGCGCGGTGTGCGCTTCTTCGGCGAAGGCACGCGAACCTCGTC
>JBKQLO010000130.1:0-3074 GCA_052147055.1 Terriglobales bacterium | reverse complement strand
CATGTCCTCCAATTTCACTTGCTGATTTCTCAGCCGAAATTGACTCTAAGCCGAATGTCGCGGACATGGCCCTCGGAATATCCACTACGGCGGGACTCTTCCAAACATCAGTGACGTGCGTTCCATTTGGGATCGGGCTTATGCGGTCGGCTGAACCTCGATTGACCTGCCCTCGTTTTTGGTCCAGTCATAAGTTAGCACTCGGGGCTTGTTCCTGAATCTGCCCGGTGACGCTGGGGGCGAGCCCGTCGTCGCCGTGGCTGTGGGAAAGTGGAAATCCCGCGCCCTTTGCGGGATTTCCAAGCGCCGTGGAAAAGTGACTTTTGCTTTTCCACGGCGAGGCTTTTCCACAGCCGTTTCCCCCGCCCAGTTCCGCCGCGAATTCCTCCGGTGTGCGATACCCCAGGCTGCTGTGCGGACGCGCGGTATTGTAATCCACTCGCCATGCTTCGATGAGCTGTCGGGCTTCGCCTAGGCTCACGAACCAGTTCTGGTTCAGGCATTCGTCGCGGAACTTCCCGTTAAAACTTTCGATGAACGCATTCTGCACTGGTTTGCCCGGCTCGATGAAATGCAACCGCACTCCGTTGGCTAAAGCCCATTGATCCAGCGCTTGGCTGATGAACTCCGGTCCGTTGTCCACTTGAATCACTCCCGGCACTCCTCGGCTTTGCTTCAACCATTCCAGCACGCGCACCACGCGCGGCCCCGGCAGCGATGTGTCCACTTCGATCCACAACGCTTCCCGCGTGTAGCCGTCCATCAAGTTCAGCGTTCGGAAATTCCGCCCGCTCGCCAAACGGTCTTTGGTGAAGTCCATCGTCCACGCCTGGTTGGCCCCGGTCGGCCGCTCCAGTGGCGTTCGTGCGATGGCCCGCAGCCGTTTTGCTTCTTTGCGCCTCATCGCCAGTCCTTCCTCGCGGTAGATCCGGTGCACGCGCTTATGGTTCACCGTCCATCGCCGCGTGCCGTCTGCGTTCTTGTCTCGCCGCAGCATCGCCCACAATCGTCTATACCCAAAACGCACTCGCTCCGCGGCCAACTCCCGCAGCCGCGCTCGCAACTCGCCATCGCTCGACTCCCTAGGCCGGTACCGCCAACTCCCTCGGTGCATCCCTATCAGCCCACAGGCGTGCCGCTCGCTCAGCTTGGCTTCTTCGCGAGCGACACGCACCGCTTCTCGCTCCTCCCGCGGGCCTACCATTTTTTTGACAGCACCACCTTCAGCGCATCGATGTCCAACGCCTGCTGCGCCACAATCTTCTTCAGCCGTCCATTCTCGTCTTCCAGTTGGCGCAGTCGCCGCGCCTCGTTCACTTCCAATCCCCCATACTTCGCCTTCCAATGGTAAAACGTCGCATCGCTGATCCCGATCCGCCGGCAAAGCTCCTTCACCGGAACTCCCGCCTCGGCCTCTTTCAACACCGCCACAATCTGCTCCTCGCTGAAACGGCTCTTCTTCATCGTTGCTTCTCCTCTCATGGTTTTATACCCGGAGAAGCTAACTTTTGGATGGACTAGTTTTCGGGGGGCAGGTCACCTATACCGCGGAATATAAACTGGGCATCCTGCAGCAAGCCGAGGCCCTTGCCGCCACACCGGGCGGGGTGGGTGCTCTGCTTCGCCGCGAAGGCTTGTACTCGTCGCTGCTGGCCTATTGGCGGCGTGAGCGGGCCAACGGCATCCTCGAGGCGCTGACTCCGCACAGGCGCGGTCCGAAGTCCAAGCGCCATCCGATGGATGAGGAAAACCAGAAGCTGCGCCGCCAGAATGCACGTCTGGCCGAAGAGCTGCGCAAGGCGCACATCATCATCGACGTCCAAAAAAAAGTGGCTGCGCTGTTGGGTCATCCGATTCCGGTGCAGGATCCGGAGGAGCAGTCCTGATGGCTGCCGTCACCGAGTTGGCCGCTACGGTCGGCACGCGCGCCGCGTGCCGTGCGCTGTTTGCGTCGCGCGCTTCCTACTACCGGGATCGACGTGCAGCCTGTCTGCCTTCAGCGATCGCTTTGCGGCCTAGACCAGTTCGTGCCCTGAGTCCGGCGGAACGCGAAACGATCCTGGCGCATCTGCGCGGAGAAAGATTCCAGGATCGCTCCCCAGCCGCTGTGTATGCGACGTTGCTGGATGAAGGGCACTATTACTGCTCGATTCGCACCATGCATCGCTTGCTGAAACAACAGGGCGAATCCCGCGAGCGCCGCGACCAGTTGACCCACCCGCCCTACCAGAAGCCGGAACTGCTGGCCACCGCGCCCAATCAGCTCTGGAGTTGGGACATCACCAAGCTGCTGGGGCCGGCCAAGTGGACCTACTTCTACCTCTACGTGATCCTCGATGTCTTCAGCCGCTACGTCACCGGCTGGATGGTCGCGATGCGGGAGAGCGCCGAACTGGCCAAGCGATTGATCCAGCAAAGCTGCGCAAAACAAAGCATCCGGCCCGGTCAACTCACCCTGCATGCCGACCGCGGCACCTCGATGAGTTCCAAGCCGGTGGCCTTCCTGCTGGCCGATTTGGGTGTCACCAAAACCCACAGCCGCCCGCATGTCTCCAACGACAACCCGTATTCGGAGAGCCAGTTTCGTACCCTGAAGTACCGCCCCGAGTTCCCGGACCGTTTCGGCTGCATTCAGGATAGCCGCGCGTTCTGTCAGGGATTTTTCCGCTGGTATAACCAGCAACACCGCCACTCCGGGCTGGGCTTGCTCACCCCGGCCATGGTCCACTACAACCAAACCGCGCTCGTGCTCGGGCAGCGCCAAGCCGTTCTCGATGCCGCCTATCGCCTCCACCCCGAACGCTTCGTGCGCCAAGCGCCAAAACCACTCTCGGTTCCAACCGAGGTCTGGATCAACAAACCGCTAACCGCAGATGAAAAGACTCACTAAATTCCGTGACCGCTGGTCTCAAACTCGTTGACACGCGCCGAAACGCGTGGTCGTCTCGAGCAACCGGTCGTTGATGGCACCGGGGTCATAGAGCCCGTCCTCGTCGCAGATGAGGGTGTTGCTCAGCGCGCACAGTTGCAGCAGCCGGTGCCAGTCTGCGTTGTTGCGTGCCAGCCTCGAGCAC
>JBKQLO010000129.1:0-10267 GCA_052147055.1 Terriglobales bacterium | reverse complement strand
AGCGCGTCCACATCCACGATCACCTGCGTGCGCGGAATCTTCTGCTGGGCGGCGTAGGCCAGCATTGTCCGCAGCAGTGCGTTAAGCTTCTCGCGGCTGGCGGATTTCAGCACGAAGTGGTAACGGTAGTCGCGCTTCAGACGCACGATGGGCGCGGCGGCCGGGCCGAGCACGCGAATGCCTTCATGCCGCGTTTTCTCGAACCATTTCCCTAGAATGCCGGACCAGGTCAGAGCCTGGTCCAGTTTGTCGCTTCGCACCAGGACGTTCGCCAGCGCGCTATAGGGCGGATAGTGCATCCAGCTGCGAAAGCGCAGTTCTTTTTCGTAGAAACCCGCGAAGTCGTGCTGCGCGGCATATTGCACGGCATAGTGATCCGGAAAGAAAGTCTGCATGACGACTTTGCCCGGAGTCTGCCCGCGCCCCGCACGGCCAGCGACCTGGGTTAGAAGCTGGAAGGTTCGCTCGGCCGCGCGGAAGTCGGGGAATCCTAACGCTGCGTCCGCTCCCACCACGCCGACCAGGGTCACACCGTGGATGTCATGGCCCTTGGCGATCATCTGAGTGCCCACCAGCAGGTCGAGTTCGCCCTGGTCCAGCGCGTTGAGGGCGCGTTCGAAATCTTCTCGTCCCCGAACCGTATCGCGATCCAGGCGCCCAATGCGAGCCTGCGGGAATAAACCGTGTAGCAGTTCTTCCAGCTTCTCCGATCCCGTCCCGAGGAACTGCACGTACTCACTGCCGCACTCGCCGCAGACCTTCGGCACCGGCGTCACAAAACCGCAATAGTGGCAGACCATGCGATGTTCGCGTTTATGGTGAGTCATGGCGACGGCGCAGTTTCTGCACTCCAGATGGCTGCCGCAAGCGCGGCACAGCACCAGCGGGGAGTATCCGCGGCGGTTGAGCAACACCATGACCTGTTCTTTGCGCTCCAGGCGCTGCCCAATTTCTTCGGTCAGCTTACGGGAAATCACTTGCTCGTGTCCGGTCTCCTGAAATTCCTGACGCATGTCGATGATCTCAACTTCGGGCAACGGCCGCTTCTCAACACGGTCAGGCAGTTCGAGCAAGGTGTACTTGCGCTTGGTTGCATTGAAATAGGACTCGAGAGAAGGCGTGGCCGAGCCTAGAACGACAACTGCATTTGCCATCTTGGCCCGCATGACGGCCACGTCGCGGGCGTGATAGCGCGGAGTTTCTTCCTGCTTATAAGAAGAGTCCTGCTCTTCATCAACGATGACCAAAGCCAAATCTGATACCGGGGCAAACACACCGGAGCGGGTCGCGACTACGATGCGGGCGTCCCCACGCTTGATGCGGTGCCACTGCTCAGCGCGTTCTTGATCGGACAGGGCGGAGTGAAGCAGCGCGACTTCATCGCCAAAAACTTGATGAAGATTGGCGGCGGCGGCGGGGGTGAGTCCGATCTCCGGAACCAGCATGATGGCTGAGCGCCCCGCTTCGAGCACAGACCGCATGGCCGCCTGATACACGGCGGTCTTGCCGGATCCCGTGACTCCGTGCAGTAACATGCCGGAGAATCTTCGGGCAGCGACATCACTGCGAATACGGGCCAGCGCTTCTTCCTGCGCGGAGTTGAACTGAAAGTCCAGAGGCAATGGCTGGGACTTCACACCAGACACCGCGAATTCCGCCGGTTCCGCAACGATTTCCACCAGCCCTCGTTTCACCAGGGTCGCCAGCGTGGTACGCGGAACGTCCAGCGTTTGGAGCGTCTCTACCGCGACCCCTCCACCTGCGGCCGCGAGTGTATCCACCAGCCGTTGCTGATTGGCGTTGAGCTTGCCTTCAGCCCTCTTCAGCAATGCGACCTTGACCGTGCGTTCGGCGTCGCGGGCGCCAGACAAGTCTGCGCGGACAATCCATTGCTTGCGAACCATGCCGGCGAGGAGGGATTTCGAAATGCCGACGGCGGTGCGCAGAGTCTCTTCGCGCACCATTTCTCGTTCGCCAAGGTAGTCGAGGGCGCGAAACTCGGACAACTGCTCCTGCGGCGTTCTCCGGGAGCGGGCGGACGACCCCGACACTCCCGCCAGATGCAGCGCCGTGCGTCCTGCATCGGTCATGCGGTAACCGATGGTCCGCTTGAACTCGGCGGCCAACGGAAGCATAGTGCGAAACACCTCGCCCGGAGGCGCCAGATAGTAGTCGGCGATCCATCTGCCGAGGCGCATAAGCTGATCGTCGAGCACGGGCGCGGCGTCCAGCACGCTAATGACGTTCTTAGCCGCGACCTTCGGCGTGCGTTCGTGGAGCTCGGTGACGATGCCCGAGACACGCTGCTGACGGAACGGGACCAGCACTCTTCCACCCACCACCGGCGCCATTCCGTCCGGAATGCGGTAGGTGAACACGATGTCAAACGGCCCGGCTACAGCTACGTCGCAGAATTGCGGCATGGTTGCGTCTGGCGGGAGCTCCAACTCCGGCTGCTTCAAGTGGTTAGCACCTGCCTGCCGTCATGCTAACAGTCCCGGCTAGTCTGCCGGGAGAGCCAGGAATTTTACAAACTGCTGACAATTCCCTTTCCAAGCCGGACTACTATTCTGGCGACTAGAAAGTGACCCGTGGTTGGTGGAGTTGGGCGAAAACTGGCCCCCGCCGGCCCGACCCCAATGCCTCGTCGATTCTAAGGAGAAAGCAACATGCAACGATGGTTCAAGCACACTCTCACTTTAGCCTTATCCCTCGGGCTGGTTCTCATGTGCTCCAGCTCGGCCCTCGCACAATACACACTTACGGTGCTGGACTCAAACGTGTCCGGCCATGGACACCTCGACCCCCTGTTGGTAAATGGTTGGGGGCTGGCCTACCTACCCGGGGCTGCATTCTGGGTGGCCGACGAAGGTAGTGGCTGGTCGACGCTCTATGACGGCAGCGGAAATCGGCAGAGTTTGCAGGTGATTATTCCTTCCGCGAATGGCCAGGGCGCAGGCTCGCCTACCGGAATTGTCGCCAACAATTCTGAAGCAGGATTCCTGGTAGAGGGCTGGCCATCGTATTTCATTTTCGCCACCCTGGACGGAACGATTCAAGGTTGGTCGCCCATCGCTCCCAGCGAATCCATCATCGCCGTCAACAACAGCAGTACAGGAGCCAGCTATACCGGTCTGGCCATTACCAACAAATCTTCTGGAAATATGATTTATGCCGCCGACGCCGCCAATGGCAAGGTGGACATGTACGACAGCAATTTCCATCTGGTTCAGTCCTTCACCGATACCAGCCTCCCGAAAAGCCTAACGCCTTTTGGCATTCAGGACATTGAAGGACATCTTCTGGTTGCGTATGCTGACGCTTCCGGCGGCCCGGGCGGGGTCATTGATGTGTTCACCGAAGCAGGCGTGTTCGTGACGCATTTTGCCAAGGGCTCTCCGCTGAATCAGCCCTGGGGAATGGCGCTGGCCCCCAGCAATTTCGGCTCGCTTAGTAATACTCTGCTGGTCTCCAACAACCTCAACACCGTTGGCGACATCAATGGCTTCAACGTAAAGACCGGGAAATTCGTTGGCACGGTAACAGGTTCCAACGGAAAACCGATCCATATCGACCAGATCTGGGGAATCGAGTTCGGGGGGGGAAGCCCCTTGAACGGGAAGACGAACCAGCTTTTCTGGGCGGCAGGTCCACTCAACAACGTGGACGGCGCTTTTGGCTATATTGCACCGCAGTAGCTGTATTCGCTGGCCGCTGGTTGAAATCCAGTCGAGGCCGGACACGCCGCTTGAGTTGCGCGCAGTCCGGCTTCGCTTTTTGTGCCGGGACGATGTATTCCCACAACGGGCACTGTCAAGATGCTTGCAACCCTTGCTTGCACTGGCGAGACCGGACATCGCCTGCTAACATCCGTGTAGATGCCTGCTCGCAAACCCACCCGAAGAGGCAAAGTTCGCGCCGCCGTGCGGACGCCAGCGCGGCATGAGGGGCGTGCGCCTGCCGAGCTGGTCATTATCACGGGCATGAGCGGATCGGGGAAGGCCTCGGTGCTGAAGGCTTTCGAGGATCTCGGTTACTACTGCGTGGACAATCTGCCGGTAGGATTGATTCCCCGTTTCGCCGAGTTGGTGGGCCAGTCTTCGGAAATCAAGAGCACCGCGTTGGTGGTGGATGTGCGCGAAGGGGCGCAACTGGAGAATTTGCCGGAAATCGTGAAGTCGGTCAAGCGCATGCTGCCGACCAAAATGATTTTCCTCGAGGCGGCCGATTCCGTGCTGGTGCGGCGTTTCAGCGAGACTCGGCGCCCGCACCCTTTGGGGACCGATGCGCCGGTGAAGACCTCTCTGGCGGCCGAACGGCGGCATCTGCGCCGCATTCGCGCTCTGGCGGATCTGGTCATCGACACCTCCAAGTTCAACGTCCACGAACTTCGCGCTTACATCACGGAACGGTTTCAGAAGCACGAGTCGGACAAAAATATCCTGGTTTCTTGCGTGAGCTTCGGATTCAGGCAGGGCGTGCCGGAGGATGCTGACCTGGTATTTGATGTGCGCTTCTTGCCGAATCCGCATTTTGTGCCGGAATTCCGTCCGCTGACGGGACGCGATCCAAAAGTCGCAAAATACATTCGCTCGTTTCCGCAGAGCCGGGAGTTCATCAAACGAATCTCGGCATTGCTGGTCTATTTGCTTCCCCACTACATTCGCGAGGGCAAGAGCTATTTGACTATCTCCTTCGGGTGCACCGGCGGGCAGCATCGGTCAGTCATGATCGCAGAAGAGGTGAGCAAGCGGCTGCGGAAGGCTGGGTATCGTGTGAAAGTGGTGCATCGGGATAGTCCGGGGTAGAAGGCCGTTGTTCTGCGTGATCGTCAGAGCCCGAATCCGACAATCAATTCAAAACAAGTGCATTAGACTGGACGTTGTAACCGTATAGTCTTACCCCTCGAGCGTCCTTCTTCCACGTAAACGTCTCGATTGCTTGGCCGCGGTCGAAGGGTGTCTTGTATATCGCTGTAATGAATGTCCCGTTCGTCGTGGCGTTAACGTTGATGTTAGTCAGGGATTCGACACCAGCGTTTCCCAACTTTCGATGCACAGCCGCCAAGAGGTTGACCCACTCCTGCTCTTGCTCAGAGCCCTGAAAGCCCTCGTCAGCTTCCGTCCAGATCTCAGTGTATTGGTTGTTGTTGAACTGCTCGTGAAAGTGATGAACTGCCTGAGCCGAAAGGGATCGTCCGCGGAGCAATCCTGAGCCGCATTGCCACATGAGAAAGATCAGCACAACGGCCGTAAGCGCCAGCGACCATTTCCAAATCACCCGCTTAGAACGGGGTGGGGTGGAAGGAACATTCGGAACGGGTTCGGGAGTGGGGGTGATGGACATACGGCGCTCCTACCTCAAAGTTCACTCAGCACCCAGGGTCATCAAATCAGCTTTCGTAGCCTAGCCTATTCGCGGGAGCTTGGAAACCAAATTGTCTGGGTTCCGGACTGACCTCCCTGGGCGTTCCTTAACCCTCAACGACGAACCACCCGCCACTCAAGTAGAATAAGACCTTGCGACGCATGCCGATTCCATCCGCTGCAGGCCGCGCCTGGCTGCGCATGGGGAGCCCCCGATGCGGCAATTGACCCGTCTGGTCCGCTATGTGCTTCCGTTTCTGGTGCAACTGGTGCCAGGTGTGTTGTTGCTGGCCGCGGTTGGATTTCTGGAAGCGTTTCGGCTGGTCCTGGTCAAGCCGGTTTTGGATCGTGTCCTGAATCCCGCATCCGGGTCGGAGAACATCCAACTCTTTACCGTCCCAGGCACGAATCACGTGGTCTACCTGCAACAGTTCGTTCCGTCTCACTTCCACAATGCCTGGACGATTGTTGCCTACGCGCTGGTGGCGTCAACCGTCCTGAAGGGCATTTTCGACTACGCGGGCACCTACTTGGTGAACCATGCCGGCTTTGGCATGATCACGGACCTGCGGAACGATCTCTACAACTCCGTATTGCGACGTTCGGCGGCTTTTTTCCAAAAGCACACCACCGGAACACTGATCTCCACTATCGTTAACGACATTGAGCGGGTGCAGTATGCCATGTCGAGCGTGCTGGCGGAGTTCTTGCAGCAGTTCTTCACTTTCCTGTTCATGGCGGCGCTGGTAGTGATCCTGGGGCGGAAGTTGGCCTGGGTGCTGGTATTGTTTGTCCCGTTCATCATCTACTCGGCAGCCAAGATCGGACGGCGTGTACGTACCACTACGCGCCGCGGACAGGACAAGCTGGCCGATATCCAGAACATCCTGCAGGAAACCATTGCCGGGAACCGGATTGTGAAAGCCTTCAGCATGGAGTCGTGGGAGATTGCGCGCTTTCGCGACGCAGCCCAAAGATTGTTTCGGGCGAACCTGCGATCGGTCGCGGCAGCTGCGATCAGCTCGCCGTTGATGGATGTATTTGCGGCGATTGCCATCGCTTTACTCTTGCTCCTGGGCCGGCAGAAGATCGCGCACAACGAATTCACTCTGGGAGCATTCGGCGCGTTCATTGCTGCGGTATTCAGTCTGTACAATCCAGTGCGCAAGTTTGCGCTTTTCAACAACAATTTCCAGCAGGCTCTGGGGGCTTCGTCAGAGATATTCAAGTTCATGGACACGGAAGACGAGGTGCGCGAGAATCCCGGCGCCAAGCCGCTGCCTCCGTTCTCTCGCAACATTCGCTTCGAGAACGTGGGTTTCTCCTACGAAACCGACGGCGACGAGGGGCGAGACATTCTCCGGAACATCAACCTGGAAGTCCACGCCGGAGAGGTGCTGGCGGTTGTCGGTTCCAGCGGCGCCGGCAAGAGCACCCTCGTGCACCTGGTTCCCCGCTTCTTCGACGTCAGCTCCGGCCGCTTGCTGATTGACGGCCGGGACATCCGCGACACCACACTGGCTTCATTGCGAGCGCAGATTGGTGTGGTCTCCCAAGATACCGTGCTCTTCAACGATAGCGTGCGCAACAACATTGCTTATGGACAGCCCGGTGTCCCCCAGAAGCAGGTGGAAGAGGCCGCCAAGGCCGCGCTGGCACATGATTTTGTTATGGCGCTGCCCCGGGGCTACGACGCCGTAATCGGTGAACGTGGAGTTCGGCTTTCCGGGGGCGAGCGGCAGCGGATCGCGATTGCCCGGGCACTGCTGAAGAACGCTCCCATACTTATTCTTGACGAAGCCACTTCCGCGCTGGACAGCGAATCGGAGTCACTGGTGCAGTCGGCGCTGCACAACCTGATGGCCGGACGCACCGTGGTAGTGATTGCTCACCGCCTGTCCACGGTGCGAAGGGCAGACCGGATCGTGGTGCTCGAGCACGGGACCATCGCAGACGTTGGCAGTCATGAAGAACTCATGAAGAGATTCGGCACCTACCGGCGGTTGTACGATCTACAGTTCAAGGACTTGGAGCCGGCCAGCCAGAGTGCGACTCCCGTGGGAAACGACTGACATGACCATCCGCTCTATGACCGGCTTCGCGCAAGTCAAAGGACAAGTCAACGGCCAGCTCAGCTTCACTCTGTCGCTGAAGTCGGTGAATCACCGTTTTCTGGACTTGCACTTCCGCATGCCGCCCGACAGCGACGATCTGGAAATGCAACTTCGCCGCAAGCTGAAGGAGAAACTGGCGCGCGGCCATGTTGAGCTCACTCTGAGCCTGGAACGAAGCAACAGCGAGAACTTCTCTCTTAATCGCGAGATGGTGGGCGGTTACATTCAGGCGTTTCGTGCGGCAGCCGCAGAATTCGGGCTGGCCGCGGAGCCGGACCTCAATGCCGTTCTGCGCATTCCGGGCGCGCTGGAATCCGGGGTCTTGCCTGCTGATGGAGAGCTGACTCCGGTGGTGCTCTCGAAGATGGAGGACGCCCTGGCTCGCCTGAATGAGATGCGCGAGGAGGAAGGGCGCGGCACGGTGCGGGAACTACGGCAGCGCATGGCACACGTCCAGCAGGCCAAAGAAGAAGTTGAAAAACATCGCCAGGCGGCGTTGCGAACTTACGCTGACAAGTTGAAGGCCAGGATGCAGGAGTTGATTGGCTCTCACGTGGAACCGGAACGAATTTTGCAGGAAGCGGCATTGCTCGCGGACCGCAGCGATATTCAGGAGGAATTGGTCCGCCTGAACGCGCACGTCAAGCATTTCCTAGGTCTGCTCGAGGAAGGCGGAGAGGTGGGCAAGAAGCTGGACTTCCTGTTGCAGGAAATGAATCGCGAGGCCAACACGCTGCTTTCCAAGACTTCAGGGTTGGCGGGCGAAGCCTTGAAGATCACTGAGTCTGGGCTGTCGATGAAGTCCGATATCGAAAAAGCGCGCGAACAGGTGCAGAACCTCGAATGACGACGGTCTATATCATTTCGGCGCCCTCGGGGTCGGGCAAATCCACCCTGGTGGAAAAGGTGCGTCAGATCGTTGCCGGACTGGATTTTTCCATCTCCTACACCACGCGGCCACCCCGCGGCAATGAGCAGAACGGGCGGGAGTATTTCTTTATCGCCCGTGAAGAATTCGAGCGAATGATCCATAAGGATGAGTTTCTGGAACATGCCGAGGTCTTCAGCAATTACTACGGTACCGCCAAGCGCTTCCTGGAGAAGGCCAACCAGAGTGGACATGATCTGCTGCTCGACATTGACGTGCAGGGAGCCGCGCAAATCAAAGGCAAACTCCCCCGTGCGGTCAGCATCTTTATCCTGCCGCCCGACCGCAAGACGCTGGAGTCGCGGCTGCGAAATCGGAGTCTGGACGCGGAAAAAGTGATCCAGAACCGGTTGGCCACGGCCAGCCGTGAGATTGAGAATTACATGAAATACGACTATATTCTGGTTAATGACCGTTTGGAAGAATCGGTGGAGACGCTAAAGGCGATTCTTCTGGCAGAACGGCTGAGAGGTTCGGAAGCGTACCCGTCGCCTGCCGACCAAGAGCTGCTGGCCAAAGCTGAGCGGTGCCGTTTAAGCAACGCGCGGGAACGTTTGCAGCCGATCTTGGCCTCATTTGTCGCAACCACAACCCCCAGTGGACGTTAGCAGCAAGGGAGAACACTATGAAGTTGATCGAAGGATTTGACAGCAACTATCGCTACATCCTGGTGGCGGCTCGCAGAGCCAGACAATTGCAAGGCGGCGCGCCGCCGGTAATTGACACCAGTTCCCGCAAACCCTGCCGCATTGCGCAGGATGAAATTCGCGCCGGCAAGGTGAAGTGGTTGATTCCGGAGACCCCCAAGTCGCCCGCAGAGATTGCCAACGAAACCCTGGAGAAGGCGTTCGGGCAAGAGTAGGCGTTATCCATGAAAGTGGCCCTCGGCGTCAGCGGCGGAATTGCGGCGTACAAAGCGGCGGAAATTGTGCGCCTGCTGCAGGAACGCGGCATCCGGGTGCAGGTCATCATGACCCGCGCCGCGCAGGAGTTTGTGCGGCCTCTCACCTTCGCGGCTCTCTCCGGCGAAAAAGTCATCACCGACATGTTTGCCGCCGGGAATGAGCAGCCCAACATCGATTCCGCGGTGGAACACATTGCCGTAGCGCAATCGATTGATGCGCTGCTGGTGGCGCCGGCCACGGCGGACGTGTTAGCGCGGTTCGCGCAAGGCATTTCTTCTGACTTTCTTTCTACGCTATATCTGGCCACAACCGCGCCGGTGGTCGTCGCGCCTGCCATGAATGTGAACATGTGGAACCATCCCGCGACCCAGGCGAATCTGGAGATCCTGAAGAAACGCGGCGTGCGGGTAATAGAACCCGGCGAAGGGTATCTCGCGTGCGGCATGACGGGCCCGGGGCGGCTGGCGGAGAACGAATTGATTGTCGCCGCGACTCTGGAAGCGCTGGGCGCTTCGCAGGAACTAGCCGGCGAAACGGTTCTGATCACTGCCGGGCCTACGCGCGAGAAGATTGATCCGGTGCGCTATTTGACCAATCGCTCCAGCGGCCGCATGGGATATGCCCTGGCCGAGGCCGCGCTGCGCCGGGGAGCACGGGTATTGCTGGTAAGCGGCCCCACTGCGCTGACGCCGCCGGGAGCAGCGGAAGTCACCCGCGTGGAATCCGCCGAAGAGATGCGCCAGGCGGTATTGAGGCTGTTACCGCAAGCGACCATCGTGATTAAGACCGCCGCGGTGGCTGACTATCGGCCGAAGTCCGCGGCTTCACAGAAGATTAAGCGTACCGGGCCGATGTCGCTCGAACTGGAGCCTACTGCCGATATTCTGAGCGAGGTGGCGCGTCATAAGCAGTCGCAGATCGTGGTCGGCTTCGCCGCCGAAACCCAGAATGCGC
>JBKQLO010000128.1:0-25223 GCA_052147055.1 Terriglobales bacterium | reverse complement strand
GCGCCAGCGGCTGCGATTGGGTGTGGCAGCCATAACAGGCCTCCGCCTTCTTGTCGAGAACATGGCTGACCTCGGTTGGGTCAGTGGAGTAGCTGATCCGGCCCTCCTGATCGAAGACGCGAACCTTGACCATGCCGGGCTCGTCCGCGATGGTTTGAATCGCGTGGTAGAGTCCCTCGCGATCATTGCGCAGCATGTAGTAGGTGGTGCTGCGCCTGATTACGTCGCTCACCCGCTCCGCGCTCGCCAACGTCGCGGCTTCGAGATGCTGGCGGTGTAGGCGGATATTCATATAACCGAGCAGCGCGAAGATTACAACCATAACTGCCAACAGAGCTCCGATCAGTTTTGCGCTGATGCTGTTGGTCAGCCGCTTTCGCCCCAAATCGCCGCGAATTGGTTCAATCTCCGGCATGGCCTAATACCGCGGTTGCAGCCACAGGTCTGATTTCGGTTCGAGGACGCCGCTCCGCCCGATGGTTTTCCTCGGGGAAGATAGGCAGATACTTCACTGCCAACCCGAACAGAGCGAAGCCCGACGCGATGATCATCAGGGTCACCGAAAACTCCGTCCACTTGGGCACGTAGTGATGCCCGACGTATGTCTCAAAGCCGGTAAGGCTGACATTGAGGCGGTTAGTGATGAACCCGAGCAGACTGATGATGGAGGCGAGATACAAGCCGTTGGGCGACAGTCGTACCTTCTTGAAGCTGAGCATGGTAATTGGAATCACGAATGCCAGCGTCAGTTCGAGCCACAGGAAATACGCCTCGTAGCTGGGTTTTATGATTTGTCCAAGCATGTCGCGATGGAAGTAATCTTCAAAACGCAACAGGGCATTGACCCAGAGAGCCACCAGCAAAGCTCCGCCCAGTTCGACCAGAACCGGCAGTTCAAGGTGCCGGCCGAAGGCTTTCGCACTCTGGGTGGACTCGAAGATCGTCATGGCCAACCCCACCGCAATCGCCGAGCCGAAAAAGAGGAACGGCAGCGCCGGCGTGTACCAGAACGGGTGCAGCTTGCTGGGCATGATCAGATACAGTGATCCGAGCGAACTCTGGTGCAGCGTCGAGAGCAAGATGCCCAGGACGACCAGTACGGCGTAGATTTTCTTAATCCACCGGATGGGAGTCTTAAGGTTGAAACGCTCCAGCACATTGGGAAGGAATTCGAAGAAGAGCACGGTGGTGTAGGCCATCACGCACATCCCCACCTCGAACATGACCGAGTGCGGGTTCATGTAGATGAGCTGATGCCAGATGTACCAGGGGCGGCCAAGATCGAATAACAGCCCAACGATGAAAAGCAAATAGCCCAGAAACGCCGTCAACACCGCAGGGCGTACCACGCTATGCAGGCGCTGGACATTGAACAGATACACCGCGCCAATTACGCAGAAGCCGCCAGCCGCCAGCATGACTCCGCACAAGCAATCGAAGCCGATCCAGAGCCCCCAGGGAAATTGGTCCGTCATGTTCGAAACCGCGCCCAAGCCATAGAAATAGCGAATAAATGCGGAGTACAGGCCCAGGCCCATGATCACCATGAATACAATCTTCCAGAAGGTCAGCTTGATCTTCATCGCGCACTCCCATTCTTCTCCTCGGCTTCAGCAGCGGCCACTTCTTCGCGGCGATGCGAGATCCAATAAATGCCTCCCAATACCAACGACCATACCGGGATAAAGTCTGGAATTTTCGACATCACCCGCCCGGTGTATTCCGGCATGGGAGTGTCGCCAATCTTTGCAGACGCTGGGTACCCAAACTCTTCGACGTTCGCACTGGAAAGAATAAAAACCGAGGTTCCTCCAACTTCGTTAAGGCCGTAAATACGAGGCAGGTAGTTGGATGGATTTTGACGGATGCGGTCCTGCGCTTCCTTGATCAGGTCTTCGCGCTCCCCGAACTTGGTGGCCCCAGTCGGGCAAATTTCAGCACATGCCGTCGGCTTGCCGGCAAGCACCCGATCAGGGCACATAATGCACTTGCGGACCCGCGGATTCAGTGACTGCCATTCATACTTCGGCTGGGCGAACGCGCAAGCCACCATGCAATACCGGCAGCCAATGCACTTCCAAACGTCGTATACGACCGGACCTTCTTTGGTCTTATGGAAGGCGCCCACCGGACAGGCCGAAGCGCAAGCGGGATGCTCACAGTGCATGCATAACCGGCGCATGAATTTGTCGTCCTTGGTCAGAACAACCGTGTACTTATGTTCTGATTGCACTGATTCGGCGGCCACTCTGTCGTCGTACGGCAGCTTGTTCTGTTGCGCGCAGGCGCTCTCACACTGTTTGCAACCGATGCACAGGGTCGCGTCATAGAGCAGAGCTTTACTCATGGGAATTGCTCCTCGTCGTTCCCCAGCGGGACTTCCGTTCCTGGGGAATGAAATACGACGTGAACGTTTGCTGGGACGGCACAGACTTCGGAACCGTGCAGGGCGCCTTTGGCGGGCCTGCGGGAAAGAAGAAACCGGGTCCGGAGAGGTGAACATCCGGGCCCGGGAGGACTGTTCCCTGCGGGAAAGCGACCGGGGGAGGAGTTTTCCGGCTGGCTACGGATCGGCCGTTTTTCCGTTCCGTCCGCCGAATTGAGCCGGACACCTTCATACTCCCCTTACGCCATCCTCGGCCGCGCCGACCGGTCATTGGTGACAACGGAGACGCGGCAAAAGGAACAGCCGATCGCTACTTCTGTAGGCTACGAATGTAAGTCACAATCATCTTCACTTGGTCAGGGGCCAGCGTTTTCACCATGCCCGGGTGTTTCGGTTTCTCCACCACTGCCTTGGCCATGTCGTCATCCGATGTCTTCTTGGCTTCGTCTGAAACCAGGCTCGGAATCTTGGCTGCGGGCTTGCCGGCCGCATCCACTCCGTGGCAGGCGGCGCATTTTGCTTTGTAGAGAGTCGCTCCGTCGTCAGCAGCCCAGGACAGATTAGGAATCAGCATGAACAGGGCTACCGCGATTGTCATCACCAGCATCACCAGCTTTGTCGTCTTCATGATTTCGTTTCCTCTCCTTGTAAAGTTTTGCAACTCTATGAAAGCAGCGGTGACTTTCGCAGTCGTGTCTTGTGTTGCGAAAGTAACCACTGACGCAATCTCCTCGAAAGATATATGTAAGAGAACTCAGCAGCTGCGTCGCTGCCTAGTTGAGAGTTTCAACGTTTGGAGGGTACAGTCGCAGTGATCCCCGTCACTCTAAGCTGTGACTCCTGTGGAGGATATAACCCCCTACCCGGCCTGAGGTTCCATGAGTCACATGAACAGGTGACTGTGGTCACAGCGCCTCTCCCTGGCAAAAGAGACAATCCTCGCATGGCGAGGTACATGTGCAACCCGGACCGACGCCTCGCACTCTGTGATCGCCAGCCCTGCCCTCATCCAGCATCCGCCCTTCGCCCGGCCGCGCGGCGAGGACACGCCACCACACAATCGATTCCCACAAAAGGAGAAAGTTCATGAGCACACTTGTACTAGACAAGAAAGCCGACCTGGCTGGACCGGGAATCGGCGATTACCAGGACTTGGAAAAAATTCTACCGCGGGGTTACCGTTCCCTGCTGACTCCGAGAGAAACACAGCACGCCATCTTCCACGTGAAACGCTATATCGAGGACAACCTCTGCCAGGAACTCAATCTGATGATGGTCGAAGTGCCGCTCATCGTCGATGTGGAGAGCGGTGTCAACGACATGCTGGATCGTGACGGATCGCGCACCCCGGTTCAGTTCCATATCTCGAATGATCGTAACCTGCATCCCGTCGACGCCCAGGTGGTGCAAGCTGCGACCAAGTGGAAACGCCTGGCTCTCAAGGAGTTCGATTGCAGAGTTGGCGAAGGCATCTGCACTGACATGCGCGCCGTTCGCAAGGACTACTTCCTGGATCACGACCACTCCGCTTACGTGGACCAATGGGACTGGGAGCGCACCGTCACAAGTGAACAGCGCAACTTAGACTTCTTAAAGGCGGTGGTCAGCAAGATCTGGAAAGTAATCGTGGGAGCGGAAAAGTTTGCCCAATCCCTGTTCCCGCAATTGAAAGACTTCCGCTATCCGGATCTGCCGGAAGAGTTGATGTTCTTGCACGCCGAGGAACTACTTGATATGTATCCCCACCTGCCCCGCAAACAGCGTGAGACTGCGGTGCTGCAAAAGTATCCGGCAGTCTTCATTATCGGGATTGGCTGGCCGTTGAAGGATGGCTACCCTCACGAGATGCGCGCCGCCGATTATGACGACTGGGTGACCGACACTCACGATCAGACCGGCAACGACACGCATGGACTGAATGGCGACATCCTGGTATGGAACTCCGTTACTCAGCGGCGCCATGAACTGACCTCGATGGGAATCCGAGTCACGGCCGAGACCCTGAAAAAGCAGCTCACGATGGCCAATCAACTGGACTTCATGCAATTGCCCTATCACCAGGCAATCCTGAACAACCAGATTCCGCTCTCCATCGGCGGCGGAATTGGTCAGTCCCGCACTTTGATGCTGTTGCTCCGCAAAGCTCATCTCGGAGAAGTCAGCGTCACCGTGTGGCCGAAGATCCTGAAGGAGATGTGCGCAGGGAAGAATATTTTCGTGTTGGAGTAGATTGCCGATCGGAAAGAACTGCGAGGGGATAGTCGAGGTGACTATCCCCTTTGCGATTTGTCCATCAGGAATTCCCGTATTGGGCTCTCTAATTCCGCCCTAGCCCAGTGCTTTCTCTCAGTTTTCTTAAAGTCCCACTCTCTTGTCGCCGATGAACTCACAAGCTAAAGTTCGGGGGATTTCCCTCTCATACTGCCTGTGGGTTGGAGAATCGAGCTATGAAGGAAAACGCAATCCCATCCGAGTCCCAGGAAAAAAGTCTTAAAGCTCTTGGCCTCGACAACCTTGGCCAAGTCTACTGGGACTTGTCCACGTCAGCCCTGTACGAAGAGGCCATCCGCCGTTATGAAGCAGCCTTGAGTCATCTGGGGCCGCTCGTCGTGCGCACCGGCCAATACACCGGCCGCTTGCCGAAGGATAAATTTCTCGTCCGCGAACCCTCCAGCGAAAGCAAAATCTCCTGGGGCAAAATTAACCGCCCTATGGCCTCGGACAAGTTCGACGGGCTCAAACACAGGCTGTGCGCCTATCTTCAGGGCAAAGACATTTTCATTGAGAACTGCTATGCCGGTGCGGACGAGCATTATCGCCTTCCGATTCGGATCATTAGCGAACGCGCCACCGCTGCCCTATTTGCTCGTACCATGTTTATCCGCGAATTAAATCTCGAAAGGCTGGCGCAGCACGTCCCGGACTTCACCGTGCTGCACGCCCCGAACTTTCACGCCGACCCGGAAATTGACGGCACCCACTCGGAAGCCTTCGTGCTGATGCATTTCGGAAAGAAATTGATTCTCATTGGCGGCACCGCCTACGCTGGGGAAATCAAGAAATCCATTTTCACGGTGATGAACTATCTGCTGCCCCAAAAAGGCGTCATGGCCATGCACTGCTCCGCGAACTACGGCTGCGATGAAAACGACGTGGCCATTTTCTTTGGCCTGTCCGGCACCGGAAAAACTACCCTGTCTGCCGATCCCGGCCGCACCTTGATTGGCGACGACGAACACGGCTGGAGCGATGACGGCGTCTTCAACTTTGAAGGCGGCTGCTACGCCAAAGTTATCAACTTGTCGCGCGAAGGCGAGCCCGAGATTTACGAAACCACCCGGCGTTTCGGCACCCTTCTTGAAAATGTCGCCATGGATATGCGCACGCGGCACGTTAATCTGGACGACGCCTCGCTCACCGAAAACACCCGCGCCGCCTACCCCATCACTCATATTCCGAACATGACACGCACCGGCGTAGCCGGACATCCGAAGCACATCCTTATGCTTACCTGCGATGCCTTTGGCGTTCTTCCGCCACTGGCGCGTCTGACCCCAGCGCAGGCCATGTATCATTTTCTTGCCGGTTACACGGCCAAGGTTGCGGGCACAGAAGCGGGAATCAAAGAGCCGCAGGCGACTTTCAGCCCCTGCTTCGGGGCGCCGTTCATGGCCTTGCCGTCAACCGTTTACGCCAAACTGCTTGGCGACAAGATTGCCAAGCACAACGTGCAGGTGTGGCTGGTCAATACCGGCTGGAGCGGGGGTTCGTACGGACAAGGCCAAAGAATCAAGCTCGGATTCACCCGCGCCCTGGTCAAAGCCGTCCTTTCCGGTGCGCTGAAGGACGCAGCGACCCAACCCGATCCAGTTTTTGGCATGGCTGTGCCGTTATCGTGCCCGGACGTGCCTGACGAAATCATGAACCCGCGCAACACCTGGAAGGACAAAGCGGCGTATGACCGCAAGGCGCGCGAACTGGCCGTGATGTTCGAGAAAAACTTCGCGGAAAATGCCAGTGATGCCCCGGAAGAAATCAAGAAAGCTGGCCCCAGGCAACTAGCTCTCGGCAGCCCCGTCTAACTCGACTCTGTCTTGCTTCCCGGACATCCCAGGGTCGCAGGATGTCGGGTTTAATGGAGTACAGGCTTTCCGCTTGAGCGAGCGCCAACTTCTTGAACACCAGATGAGTTAGAATCCGGCCAATGAGAATGCGCTCGCGCTTCGGAAGGCACAGCCATGATCGGCATCGATCGCTTGTTTCAGGCATTCCTCGCCCCCGCTCTATTCGTTTCCGCAACCGCCTTGCTGATCCTCTCGATCAACGTCCGGCTCATGGGGATCGTGAGCCGCTTGCGACAGTATGTGCATGCCAAGCATGATGCTGCCACAAATAACCGTCTGCACGAAGCCGAGGCGTACACCGCGCAGATCAGCGCAATCGAGCAGCGTGCGGAGATGATCCGCCGCTGCTTTCTGCTGGCGCTTATTTCTCTTGCCGGGACCATCGCGTCCTGCCTGCTTCTCGGGGTTGGCCTTTATTGGACACACGCCGCCGTGGCAGCCGTCGTGGTTTTTGTTCTCGCCATGATCTGCTTGCTGGCGGCAACCTGTTATTACATCCGCGAAGTGATCGTGGCCCTGAGTTCGGTACACCACGAGGCGCGCGATTCGCGCTTCATGGACCTGGGCACTCCGCAGGAGATCCGCGGCCACCATCCCTTGTGAAGGATCCCTGCCCTCACACTCCGACCGGCAGCTCTGGCAGGAACGCCGGGGTTTTCAGATGGCTTTCGACAGCCGTGGCCAAACGGCGTACACCCTCTCGTATCTGCTCTGGAGCGGCGTTGGAGAAGTTCAATCGCATGTGGCGCGAGCCTTCGCGCCCGTCGTTTGCATAAAAGGAATCACCCGGCACAAACGCCACGTTCTGCTCGATGGCGGACTGGAAGATCGCCTGCATGTCCAGCCCTTCGGGCAGAGTCACCCAGAGAAATAATCCACCCTGAGGATGAGTCCAGGTAACGTTCGCAGGGAAGAACTCTTTCAGCGCCTGAAGCATTACGTCGCGGCGTTCGCGATAGATCTGACGAATCAGCTTCACGTGCTGGTCGAGGAATCCATCGCGCGCGACTTCGTAGGCCACAAATTGAGTGAAGGTCGAAGTGTGCAGGTCAGCCCCCTGCTTGAGTTGCGCCAGCTTGCTGATGATCTCAGGCGGAGCCACAATCCATCCCAGCCGAAGCCCGGGAGCCAGCGTCTTCGAGAATGTGCTCAGGTAAATGACATTGCCGATGGAATAGCCGTTGTCGCGCCGCAGGTTCTCGCGGTCGAGTACGACCAGGGGTGGAAGATGCTCGCCTTCGTAGCGCAACTGGCCGTAGGGGTCATCTTCGACAATCGGAATGCCATACTTATCCGCCAGCAGCACCAGTTCGTGGCGACGTCCCTCCGACAATGTGGTCCCGGCTGGGTTCTGGAAGTTTGGCAGTACGTACATGAACTTGGGGCCAGAGCGCAGAGGCTTCTCCAATAGGTCGGTGCGAAGGCCGTCTTCGTCGATCGGGACCGACACATATTCCGCGCCGTATACGTTGAAAGCCTGGAGCGCGCCAAGATAAGTCGGCGCTTCCACCAGCACACGATCCCCACGATTGATAAACAACTTGCCAATCAGGTCGAGCGCCTGTTGTGAGCCCGAGGTCATTAGAACGTTCTCGACCTTAGCTTTGATTCCGTAACGCGCCATGTTGTTGGCAATCAGTTCGCGCAGAGGCTCATAACCCTCGGTTGCCCCATACTGCAAGGCCGAAGCCGCCTGCTGCGTAAGCACCTTGTGACAGGCTTCCTCAAAGCGTTGGATGGGGAATACATCGGGGGCGGGCAGGCCGCCGGCAAAGGAAATCATTCCGGGTTTCTGGGCGACCTTCAACAACTCGCGAATTGCAGAACTGGTAATTCCCTTGGTGCGTAGCGCGTAACGAGCTGTCCAGGCAGTCGACATGGCAAAACCCTCCGCAAATCCAATGTAGGCCACAGACAAGGGTTCCCGCTGTGACGTGTTAGACCTGCCGTTGTGACAAGGGTCACTGAAGGCGGTGCACGGGCCTTTGCAGGCCGCTGTTGGAGTGGACCCACAGCGCAGGGGTGTCGACCAAATCGCCCCAGAACTGAGCGCCACACTGCTGTAAGATGGAGCCGACACCTTGGGTATAATCCTAGTTCGGAGGTTGCCTTGCTTAAGAACCTGGTCATCGTCTCCGCATTCCTGACTTTGCAGTTTGCCGCGTATAATTTGCAGGGCCAAACGTCGCCCCAAACGCCACCCACCGGGTCCAAGATCCCGCCCGAAGCATCAAGTCGGAGCAATCCCGTCAAGCCCAGCCCGGAGTCGTTTGCCGCAGGCAAGAAGATCTACGGCTACGATTGCGCCATGTGTCATGGGAAGAACGGAGATGGCAAGGGTGAAATTAAAGACACGAAGGGAATTTCCGACTTCACCGATCCAGCGGCCCTGAAGGGTTACACCGACGGGGATCTGTTCTACATCATCCAGAAGGGCAAAGATGATATGCCCCCCGAGGGTGATCGCGCCAAAGAAGAGGACCTCTGGAATCTGGTAAATTACATCCGCTCGTTCGCGAAGAAAAAGTAACAGTTCGCGCTAAGCGAAGCCGTCCGGTTGACTCACGGCGCCAATATGCGCCTGGTCATCGATAAACAGGCGTCCGGCGGTTAACGCTTTGCGGTCAACCTCCAGCAGATCGAGTTTTTTCACTTTGTCTTCGAGCACGCTCAAGGCAGTTCCAGGAGCCAGGCACTCGGTTTCCTCCAACAGCGCGCCCATCATCACGATGTTGGTCGCCTTGGTCGAACCGAGTTTGTCGGCGATCTCCGCCGCCGGAATTGCGACCACTTGCACTTCCGGGACAGCAAAGTCGGCGGGAAGGCTGGCGCCGTTGTAAAGGATGAGTCCGCCGCTTGCTACCTCGTGTGCAAACTTGCGCAGCGAGTACTCGTTCATGGCCACCAACACATCGGGGCGCGAGACCAGGGGCGATCCGATCCGTTCTTTCGACAAGCATACGTGGCAATGGGCGCTGCCCGAACGCATTTCCGGCCCATACGACGGCAGCCAGCTTACTTCCAGATCTTCTCGCATTCCCATTTCGATGAGCAACTGCCCGAGCAGCAACACTCCCTGACCTCCGAAGCCCGCGATTTTGACTTTGACGTCTTTGAAGTGATGGGCGTGTTTCGGTTTGGAAGCATCGTGGACTCCTGCTTTCGGAGCGATCTCAAGTACATCGGCGACTGTCCGTTGCGGCGGCTCAGTGCCCACGGGGATTTCCGGCCGGTGGTCACGGAACACATTCAGCGGAAAGACTGGCATCATTTTCTCGAACACCCAGCGCCGTGCTTCCACCGGGTCCTTGCCCCAAATGGTCGGACACGGCGACAAGATTTCGACAAACGAGAAGCCCGCGCCGTCGCGCTGGATCTCGAGCGCCTTACGGATCGCCCGCCGTGCTTTCATGATGTTCTTGTTGTCCGAAAGCGCCACACGCTCGATATATGTCGGCGCTTCCAGGGTGGCGAGAAGTTCCGCCATGTGCAACGGGAAGCCTTCATTCGCCGGCCGCCGGCCCCAGGGCGAAGTTGTGCTCTTCTGCCCAACCAGGGTAGTGGGCGCCATCTGGCCACCAGTCATGCCGTAGATTCCGTTGTTCACGAAAAATACAGCGATCTTTTCCCCTCGATTTGCGGCGTGCACGATCTCAGCGGTGCCGATGGCTGCAAGGTCGCCGTCTCCCTGATAGGAAATGACAATCTTGTCTGGGCAGGCGCGTTTGAGTGCCGTGGCGCAGGCCGGCGCGCGGCCGTGCGCGACCTGGACGTTGCCTACGTCAAAATAGTAGTACGCAAACACCGAGCAGCCCACTGGACTCACGAAGATGGTCTTGTCCTGTAGCCCCAGCTCTTGCAGCGCTTCGGCAATCAGCTTGTGCGCTACTCCGTGTCCGCAGCCGGGACAGTAGTGGGTCTGGTGCTTCAGTTCCGACTTGCGCTCATACAGGTCATAGAACAATGGCGACCTGGAGTGGACCGGCTCGTACGCGTCGTCGTTAATTGTGACGAGCACTTCGGGGTCAGCCTCGGACTTGACTTCGGGTTCCATCACACTCTCGTTTGCCATTTTCGTTGTCCTTTTCGGAGCAGATCTTCATCAGATCTGGTCTCAGACCGCAACCGCCATCCGCGCCAGCACCTGTTGTTGCAACTCTGCGACCGAAGGCACGTTGCCTCCAACCCGGCCGTAGAACTCCACCGGCACTTTGCCGTTCACTGAAAGGCGAACATCTTCCAGCATTTGCCCGTTGCTCAATTCGACCACCAGCACCTTTTCCACCCGGGAGGCCGCTTTTGCCAGCGCATCCGAGGGATAAGGCCACAGCGTAATGGGCCGGAACAGTCCTGCTTTCACTCCCTGCTTGCGAAGCGCTTCCACCGTCGAAAGCAACACGCGGGATACAATGCCGTATCCGACCAGCAGCACTTCGGCGTCCTCGGTCAGGCAGGTCTCCCAGCGCTGCTCCGCCTCTCGCGCACGGATGTACTTGGCTTCCATTCGGCGCTGGTGTTCTTCCAATTCATCGGTTTCGAGATAAATGGAGCTGACCAGGTTGGCGCGCGTCTCGGGCGTTCCTTTTACCGCCCACGGTTTTTCAGGCGGCTGAATCGCACGTTCTTCAAGGTTCAGTGGTTCCATCATTTGTCCAATGAAACCGTCAGCCAGGACCACTGCCGGATTGCGGTATTTGTCCGCAAGATCGAATGCCAGCATGGTGAGTTCGGCCATCTCCTGCACCGACGCGGGAGCTAGCACGATATTGCGGTAGTTGCCATGACCGCCGCCCTTCACCATGGCGAAATAGTCGCTTTGTTCCGGAGCGATGTTACCCAGTCCCGGTCCACCGCGCATTACATCCACAATCACGCACGGCAGTTCCGCGCCGGCCAGGTAGGACATGCCTTCCTGCATCAGGCTGAGGCCGGGGCCGGAGGATCCACACAGGACGCGGACTCCAGCCGCCGCTGCTCCATACACCATGTTGATGGCGGCGACTTCGCTCTCCGCTTGTAGAAAAGTTCCACCAACCTGGGGGAAGTAGAGCGCGGCATACTCGGCGATTTCGCTGGCTGGAGTGATCGGATAGCCGTAGTATGCGCGGCATCCGGCGAGGATCGCGCCCTTCACCACCGCCACGTTTCCTTTACAAAGCTGCCGCATGGTCGCCTCCTTGTGTCGCCGCAAACGCCTTTCCTTTGGCCTTGATGCGGTAGACCGTGATCGCGCCCGGTTCCGGGCAGCAATAAAAGCAGATTCCACATCCCGTGCAGTCCTGCCCGGTGTAGCGCGCCGGATGAACCCCGTAAGGACTCAACTCGGGCGCCAGTTCCAGGCAATTGGGTGGACAGGATTCCACACATAGCCCGCATCCCTTGCATTCCTCGACATCCACCGTGACCTTACCGCGCGCTTGGCCTGCCATGTTTCACCTCGTTGCCGCTGTCTCTGCAGCTAATGGCCGCTGCAGCCACTTGGTTTTCTCACAAAATTGATAGAGTTCTTCCCGAAACTTGGGATGCGCAATGTCGATCAGCGCCTGCGTCCGTTCGCGGATGGTCTTGCCATGCAGATAGGCGACGCCGTATTCGGTGACCACGTAACGGACCAGCCCGCGCGAAGTAACCACTCCCGCGCCGGGGCTCAGCATGGGCACAATCCGCGAGATCGCGCCATCTTTGGCGGTAGACGAAATGGCGATGATCGGCTTGCCACCCTTGGAGTGCGAAGCCCCGCGCAGGAAGTCCACCTGTCCGCCTATACCGCTATAGAACTGGTTGCCGATCGAATCGGAGCAGACCTGACCAGTGAGATCGACTTGCAACGCAGAGTTGATCGCGACCATGTTGTCGTTTCGGGCTATCAGCTCGGGGTTGTTCGTGTATCCCGTCGGATGAAACTCGAAGATCGGATTGTTGTCCACGAAATCGAACATCTTTTTCGTGCCAATGGCAAAGCCCAGGATGATCTTCCGCGGTTTGAAGTTCTTTCGCGCTCCGGTGATCACGCCGCCTTCGATCAAAGGAATCACGCCGTCCGAGGCCAGTTCGCTGTGGACCGCGAGATCCTTGCGATCCATGAGATACGGCAGCACCGCATCCGGGATTCCGCCAATACCGGTCTGCAATACCGCCCCGTCCTCAATCAAGCCCGCGACGTTGCGGGCGATGGCTTTATGCATGTCGGTGATGTGCGGCAGCTTCATGGCGCACAGGGGCCGGGAGGAATCCACGACCGCATCCAGATCCGTCACATGGATGAAGCTGTCTCCGAAGGTCCGCGGCATCTGATCGTTGATTTGCGCCACCACGTAGCGTGCGCACTTCGCCGCGGTAAGCGACGTATCCACACCCACACCGAAACTGCAGAAGCCGTGCGAATCGGGAGGGGAGAGTTCCAGCAGGGCCACATCAATGGGCATGGCGCCGCTCTCGAAAAGCCCTTCGATCTCACTCAGGTAAATCGGGGTGTAGTCGGCGCGGCCTTCGTTGATGGCGTCGCGCACATTGGGGCCGATGAACATTGCATTATGCCGGAAGTGTCCTGCCATCTCCGGAGCCACGTAGGGGGCCGCTCCCATGGTCATCATGTGAACGATCTCCACGTCGTGCACAAAGGGAGCGCGGCGCATCAGCGCCTCCACCAGAGTCTCAGGCTCAGCGCACCCTGGCTGAATATAGACACGCATTCCCGACTGCACACAACCTAGCGCCTCCTCTGCCGTCCGAAACTTTTTCTTGTACTCAATTTCCCAGGACATTCTTCCTCTCCTAACCAACCGAGCTCGCCCTGCGTATCGGTTCATACACCTCAGACGCAAACCAGCGCTCGTAACCGACCGCCGCATAGTAGATGGCGCGGTCAAAAAATTGATCCAGCAACTGTTCTACTTCGAGTTCGCCGCAAATTTCCGCGGGCCGGTCCAGCACCGCCTCCTGGTGCAGAAAATCCCAAAGATTTCTCTTGGTCAGGATGATCGCCCAGATGAGCTCACTCAGTGGCACGTCTTGCTGGGCGCGCCTGGCGCCAATCTCCACATAGCGCTTCTCGACATCCAGCTCGCTTTTTCCCAGCAGCCAGTCTGCCAAGTGCCGATAGATTTCATGTACTCGTTGTTTGAGTTCCTCGGGCGGAACACTAACGTGGTAGGTGGGGAGCAAGGGCGAGTTCTGTGTTTTTTCGAGGAGGCCTGTCGCCAAGGCGTCAGAGTGGGTCTCCACCAATCGGAGAAGTCTGTATGCCAGCATCATCGCCGTCCCTCCTTCACTATTGCAATCTTCGACCTTAGCGCTCGGTCCGGCTAGGGCAGAGCGCACAGCCGACTGTGATCTCGGTCACACCAGGCAAGCTCCTGCCGTTTCCGAGTCTTCTTTGCAAGTACTTCACTCCTTTGGACTTCTGTTCCAAACGGAGCGTTGTGGGTTCCAGCTGTGGGCTTCCTTTTCAAACTCCCCGGGCTGCTTTTGGACACACGCTGGCTCCTTGGACGAATCCGCGGAGTTGGTGTGTTCGGCTAAACACTTCTCGAGCTTCTCGCGGACGCCGCTGTCGTTCAGCAGACCCATGAGTTCGGCACGATGCATGGGGTCGAGTCCCTGGAGCAGAGGACACCTTAGAAGGTCTTGGTCGTTCATTGAGTTACTCCCAGCGCGAGATTCCTGATGATTCCGGCCGCCGCGCATCCGGTCAATTGTGATTAGAGAACGTCTTTACCCCTGAGGCGGTGACCTCAAACACCAGTCTTCGTGAGACGCGTCACATCAAGTTCTTACCACTCGCCCGAGGTCAAATACTCATGAATTGATTTCGCAGCGCGCCGTCCAGCGCCCATGGCCAGAATCACCGTCGCGCTTCCGGTAACGATGTCACCGCCGGCGAACACACCTTTTCGTGACGTGCGCTGAGTCGTCGCGTCCGCTTCAATGTAATTCCGCTTGTTCGTGTTCAGACCCGGTGTGGTGCTCTGGATCAGCGGGTTCGCGCCCGTACCAATCGCAATGACAGCCACTGACAACGGCAGGTCGAACTCCGAACCCTCGACCGGCACCGGGCGCCTGCGCCCGGACGCGTCCGCTTCGCCCAGTTCCATCCGCATGCAGCGCACCGCGTTCAGCCAGCCTTTGCCGTCCGACAGAAACTCGATGGGATTGGTCAGCACTCGAAACTCGATGCCTTCCTGCTGGGCATGCTTTACTTCTTCCTTGCGGGCCGGCATTTCGGCCTCGCTGCGGCGATAAATGACGTAAGCCTTGCTGGCTCCCAAGCGTAACGCCGAACGAATAGCATCCAGCGCCGTGTTGCCCCCGCCGATCACGGCTACATTCTTGCCGTGCAAATCGAGCATAGGCTCGTCATATCTGGGAAACTCATAAGCGTGCATCAGGTTGATGCGAGTCAGGAACTCGTTGGCTGAGTAGACGCCGTTCAAGTGTTCCCCTGGGATATTCATGAACTGCGGCAATCCCGCTCCCGTTCCAATGAACACGGCGTCGTAACCCTCTTCTCCCATCAATTCGTCGAGGGTCACGGTCTTTCCGACCACCACGTCGGTTTCAAACTCCACGCCCATGGCGCGCATGTACTCGATCTGCTCGCGAATGATCTGCTTGGGCAGCCGGAATTCAGGAATGCCATAGACCAACACCCCTCCCGGTGTGTGCAGCGCCTCGAATACGTGGACCTGGTGTCCCTTCTGGACGAGATCACCCGCCGCAGTCAAGCCGGATGGGCCGCTGCCCACGATGGCGACCTTTTTCCCACTCGGCGGCGCCTTGGGCAGGCTGCGGATATCCAGATGGCGCTGTTCATAGTCAGCGACGAAACGCTCCAGATATCCAATTCCCAGCGGCTGAACCTTCTTGCCCATAAGACAACCGCCTTCGCAGTGGTCTTCCTGCGGGCACACCCGCCCGGTGATGGCCGGGAGCACGTTGTCTTCGCGGATCTTGGCAGCCGCGCCCATGAAGTCGCCAGCCACGATCAGCTGCACGAAATCTTTCACCTTGACGCCCACCGGACAGTCATTCGTGCAAGCTGGCTTGGCGCACTCCAGGCAGCGCAGCGCTTCCTGCCGCGCCAGTTCCTCGGAATAGCCCAAATTCACTTCGGTGAAATTCGTCGCGCGCAGCAGCGGAAGCTGTTCCAGCATGTGCTGCCGCGGCACTTTCATCCGCTCTTTTAGTGGCAGAGGATTCATCGAGGTCTGCTTTGTGATCGGTGTCATCGGCCGCCTCCTTGCGTTGCGCACGCACCCTGCTGTCCGGAATGAACAGCTTCGAGCTGCGAATCGGGTTCGCGCTGGAAGTCTTCCATCGACTTCTGCTCCGCCGCGCGATACATCGAATTGCGCTGCACCAGCACGGCGAAATCCACGCGGTGCGCGTCGAACTCGGGGCCGTCTACGCAGGCAAATTCGCTCTTGCCGTCGACCAGCACGCGGCAGCCGCCACACATTCCGGTTCCATCGATCATGATCGGATTCAGACTGACGATGGTGCGGATGTTCTCTTTCCGCGTCATCTCCGCCACTGCTCTCATCATTGGAATGGGACCGACCGCCAGCACCAGGTCGATGCGCGTGCCGTTCTCGATTAACTGCCGAAGCTTGTCGGTGACGAAGCCTTTGTCGGCATAGCTTCCGTCATCGGTTGTGATCATCAGCGCATCGCTGACCTCGCGCAGTTCGCGCTCCAGAATGACTAGTTCTTTGTTGCGCGCACCCACGATTGAGATCACGCGATTGCCGGCGCGCTTCAGCGCCACCGCCGTCGGATAAGCCATCGCTGTACCCACGCCTCCGCCCATTACCACCACGCTGCCGAAATTCTTGATTTCTGAGGGTTTCCCCAGCGGCCCCACCACATTCAAGATGCGATCACCGGTATTCAACGAATTCAGCAGGTGGGTGGTTTTGCCGGCCGACTGCACCACGATGCCGATAGTGCCACTCTCAGGATCGGAGTCTTCGATGGTGATGGGAATTCGTTCACCCTGCTCGTACAGCCTCAGGATTACGAATTGCCCTGGTTTTTGCTTATGTGCAATGCGCGGCGCCTCGATCACGAACCGCTTGATGCCCGGCGCCAGAAACTCAGCGTGCAGGATGTTGAACATGTTTCCCCATGGCTTGTCTTACAGGATGATATTGTCCGGAAAAGAAAGCCGAGTGGCTGTGACATGAGTCACCGGCGAGCGAGAGCAGGGTCACAATGCCGCACTCCGGCAAGATTCCAAACAGTTTCCTCAGGTTGCGGCCTGGCTCTGAAGTCCTGATTTCCGCCGCCTGTCGGCCTCACAGCGCCCGGTGATCGTCATCACGGCGCAATCGGGCTAAGAGGGCCATACTCAAATTGGAAGTTCGAGTTGGAGATGGTTAGCCGGAGGTGGCTCATGAAAACCTGGCACATCATCATTCTGATTCTTGCGGCGGTCGCCGTGATGCTGGTAATAGCTCCGGTTGCTGCGGGGCAGAACTCCGGAGCGGGCGTTGCAGTTCCGAAGTATGATCCGGCGGCCGAGGCCACCTTCAAGGGAACAGTGGAAGAAGTAAAAGACCGTCAATGCGCGATGAGCGGCGGTATGGGCTCGCACTTGATCCTTAAGCTGCCTACCGGCAACACGATTGAGGTCCACCTCGCATCCACGAAGTTCGTAAAAGCCTACGATCTGGTCTTCAACAAGGGTGACGTGGTTTCGGTGCTGGGCACCAAGGTGCAGTTTGAGGGTGTGGAAACCATCTTTGCCCGCGAAGTCACGCGCGGGACTGACACCTTTGTTTTCCGTGACAAAGACGGCGCGCCGGTTTGGTAGTGGGCATGCCGCACGGCGCTATTGAGGTCGCCGATCCTCAAAGGCGGTCGTTCCGGCCTTGATGCCCGATTAGTGTGTCTTTGCCCCCACCTTAATGGATACGAACCCCCGCCCGTCGCCCCGCGCATTACGCCAGTAACTTGGCGATGATCTCCTTCCGGAACAATAATGTTGCGAGCACTTATTGCGTCTTGGAGGCACTTGTGGCTTGGCCATTCAAACGAAAGTATCCCCGCGTCAACCTGGTCGTGCAGGCAGAAATGCGCAGCTCGGCGAAGAATTATCCCTGTCGCGGCCGCACCGTCACGGTTGGGGAGGGCGGTTGCTACATTGAAGTTGTGGAGACCTTGGAGCCGTCAACCACGGTGGATGTGGTGCTTTGGCTAAACGGGGAGAAAGTGCTGGCGAAGGCGGAAGTCGCGAGCAGCGATCGTCACATTGGCAACGGGCTCAAGTTCGTGCAAATGGCGCGGGAAGACGCGCAGAAGCTCAAGACATTCCTGAAAGCCGCTTCTCAGGAGCCGGCTCCCGCGGTCCGCGTCGATACCGCCGTCCCTGTGTTTGAGGTGACGAGGTTTACCCCGGCTTCCGCCTAGAGCCAACTAGGCGAGGCACCGCGCAATCACCATGGTGATGTCATCCTGTTGTTCGCTGCCGCCGCTGAATTCCTGGACTGCTTCGACCACTGCCTGGAGAAGCGGTTCTACCGGAAGCTGAGCATGGCGCCCAAGGCTATGCAGCAGATGGGACTCCCCAAACTCTTGCCCATCCGCGTTTTCTGCTTCGGTGACCCCATCGGTGTAGAGTACGAGCGTGTCACCTGGAGCAAGCTGCACTTCTGCAATCTCGCAACGCCAAGCCTCAAATAGCCCCATCACGGTGCAAGTCGAATGCAGCCGCTCTACCTGCAATCCTGCCGAAACCTGATCCTGCGAGCTTCCGCGGGCGCGCAGCAGGAGCGGGGGAAGATGTCCACAATTCGCGTAGCGGAGCTTGCGGCTGGAGTCGTCGTAATCCGCAAAGAATAAGGTAGCGTAACTGGCATCGTCGGTACTCTCATAGAACAGCCGGTTGACTGAGGTGAGCAGTCGCGGCAGGTCGTCAACCGCCATCGCGTATTGGCTCCGCAAGTTGGCCTGCAAGTTGGCCATCAGCAGCGCCCCGGAAAAGCCCTTCCCTGCGATATCTGCCAGCACCAAGCCTAGCCGCCCAGGCGCCAACTCGAGAAAGTCGTAATAGTCTCCACCCACCGTGCGCGCCTGAATGCAGGCGCCGGTGTACTCCAGGGTCTTCATCGCTGGCAGCTTTTGGGGAAACAGCCTGGCCTGCACCTGCCGCGCGATTTCCATTTCCTGAGCGGTGCGACGGTCTGCCTCCATCCGTTCCGCCATCTTTTCTGCAAGACGAATGTTTTCCAAAGCAATGCCAGCCTGGGCCGCCACCGAATCGAGCAAACGCCTGTCTTCACCGGAATAAGGTTCCTCTGAAAGTCGTTGCCCCAGAACCAGCACGCCAATCAGATTGTTTTCACGGCCCAGGATAGGCACCAGGCATTCCGGCGCGAGTGGCGCCAGTACGCTTAACCGTTCGCTGTCGGCGAAATCAGACGGCAGCACTTCCCAAGTTTTTCCGCGGCTCGCCAGTTCGACGAGGACAGGGGCGCTTGCAGCCAGCGTTTCGAGCGTCGCCGGAAGTGTTTCGGAGATTGCGGTCAGCCGGCCGTCGCCGGATTCGAGATAACAGGCGAAGGTCTTCGGGTGCAGCGCTTCCCGCACGTGGCTCTCCAGCAGCGTGACCAGTTGGCGGCGGTCGCTCACCTTTCGCGTCTTTTCCGCAAGGTCGTGCAAAATGACACGCGAGTCATAAGCGCTGCGAAAAAATGCCCGGTCGATGCGCACCGTTCCACGCTTCACCAGCGGCGCCGATGTCCAGACCAGAACAATCCCGAATACCGCGCTTAGAGCCATCCCGACATTCGCGTCGGCACGGACGAATCGCGAAAAAACGTGCGTGAAGAGAGTGATAGCGCAGGCCGCAACCACGAACATCAAGACAAGGAAGCCCCTCTGCACCAGAACGTACCGTGCGCTGCGGCGCAGCAACAACGGAATGTCCATCACGCGGTGCTTCACCACTGCATACGCGAACGAGAGTGGATAGAGAAACACCACCAGCACCAGCACGGTATCGAGCCAGAAAGAAGGGCGATATCCTATGAAGTCCACTGCCATGCGTTCGAGCACGATGGGAAGGACTCCGGCCACGGTTCCCCACAGAATCACTCGGGACTTGCGCCGTGCTTCTGCGGGGACGGCGGCCATGAATGAATTCTGCGCCAGCGAGATCATGCCCAGGGCCATTAAGTCGTAGTTCAAGCCGGCGTCGAGCAAATCAGCGTTTCGGCTGCCCAGCAGGTGGGCGACCAATCGGGGAAACCTTGGAAGCCCGGTCTGCAAACCGGGAAGGACAATAGAGACTCCGAACAAAAGCCCTACCCACTTCAGCCACGGCAAGCGCCTATCTAGTGGCGATTGTTGCGGGAACATCGCGAAAAAAAGATAGAAGAGCGGACCCAGCATTCCCGCAAACACCGCGCGATAAGCAAATACAAACGTGCGGAGTGCCGGAGATACCTCCGCGGAATCTGCAAGCCCTGGAGCGCCGACGAAGGCGCAGAACAGCAACGCCAGAAGCCATGCATTTGGATCCTCCAGCCTCAGGAACAGGACGGCGAATCCCACCAGAAGAAACGGAATGGGAAATGATCCCGTGATTTGCAGGGCGGAGGATCGCGCCAGGCCCTCGGACGCTTCCGCCACCGCGACCGCCCGAAAGACGCCGTGTAGAATCAGCGGCCTGGACTCACTGGAGCGTTCCACGGTTAATTCCACCGGGTCGCCTGGCCGACCATGGAGATAGGCGACGTTGGAAGCAATGTCGGTGTCTAGTGCTCGCCCATTTATGCCAATAACGCGGTCGCCAACGCGCAGTCCGGCGCGTTCCGCAGGGCTGCCTTCCTCCACGTCGTCAACTGATTGCGAGTGCGTTTTCTCGTCATACTGAGGGTTGTGGTGCTTATTGAAGCCGAGTTCCACTGCCTGGCGTGAGCGACGCACACCGTACATCCAGAGGGAACCGTACGTGATCGCAACCACGGCAAACAGGGTTGCCAAGGTTGCCAGAAGCGGTTTGTGAAACAACGCGCGCCCACGCATGACTTTGATTTTCGGCATCCCTGCAGAACCTTGCGGGCGAATCTTGTGCCCTGCTCCCGATGCCGTCAGATCACATTTTCTTTAGCCGGGCTGAGGCAAGCATTATAAGGTCAAGCGCTGGTGGGGAACGATGCGGCCAGACCCAGCTGCCTTAGCATGGAGCGCTTTTTCTCCTGGTGAGCTTGCATGCGCTTAAGAATGTCTGCAAGCACGCTCACACTGGCGACCGCGTAGGGTCCTTTGTTCAGCATCACGCATTCCGCGCGCTCTCCCATGGCGGCGTCCGTGATTTCGGATCGCGAGGGCACACCTTTCTTTGCCAGACTTTCCAGAACCTGGGTGGCCCAAATCACGGGGACGTGGGCGGCCTCGCAGATCCAAAGGATTTCCTCCTGCACCTCCGCCAGTCGCTGATAGCCACATTCCACCGCGAGATCCCCGCGCGCAATCATGATGCCGATGGAACGTGTGCGCATGGCAGCGAGAATGAGTTTGGGTAGATTGTCGAAGCCCTTGCGAGTCTCAATCTTGAGAATCAGGCCCAGATGCTGGCCACCAAGCTCCTCCATGAACTCGATGAGCTGGCGAACGTCAGACTCCGTGCGCACAAAGGAATAGCCGACCAGGTCCGCGTGCTCGACAATAAACTTCAGCGCTTCCTGGTCGTCAGCGGTAAGCGCCGGTATGTCGATGCGCGTCTCGGGAAGGTTAATGCCCTTTTCGGCGCCAAGGTTTTCTCCTTCAGGACGGGCTTGCGTGATTTCCACCGTTGCCGAATCTGAGGTCACCGAGCGAAACACGCCACCGATCTTGCCGTCGTCAAACCAGACAGGCTCGTCGGCCTTGGCGTGATCGAGCATTTGCGGCAGAGAAACGCTGATCTGAGCGGGAGCGATGAGTGCGCCCGATTTGTGATAGCTGGCGGGCCGCCCTAAGGTGCTCGCCCGGGTCAGGATCAACGTGTCGCCTGGCCGCAGCAGCAGGCTCTGCGGGAGCGGCGAAAGTTTGCGGATGCTCGTCCGTGCGCAGAGTCGCACGCTGGGCTTCCCCGACTTTGTCCTCCTAAAAGCGCGGACCTCGAGTCCGGGCATGAAATAAATTGTTTGCTTTGCCTCGGCCCAAGAACTTCTACCCAGAACCTGGGAGACGAGCAGCGTGCGCTGCGCTCTGCGGGCATCGCGAAGGCGGATTTTGTCGCCGGTCCGGAGTTTCTTGAGGAAGCTGGCGGCAAGTGGAAGGCACGCGGTAGCGGCACCTGGAGTTGGCTCGGGCTTGTCGTATGGAGTAAGCCAGATGCGCGCAGGAGTAGCGATACGACCGTAAACATCCCGCTTGGGACGGCACTTAAGCACCGCTGGACCCGGCTGGATAGGGCCTGTACGCAGTTTGGGCCCGGCGACGTCCATCAAGATGCGGCAGTTGCGGCCGGTCTCCTCGCGAGCTTTCTGGAGATTGCGGATCATATCGAGCCAGGCTTCCGGAGTGTCGTGGGCGCAGTTGATGCGCATGCAATCCATACCATTGCGGACGAGGTCGCGCACCAGTTCGTAGTCCTTCGCCGCGTCCGAAGACATGGTGACCATGATGCGGACTTTTCTGCCGGGGGGAGGTGGACCCAAGAGGGCATCGGTGTTGGCTTCCAACAACTTGGTTCCTTCGCCGATCTCTACCGCTGGCTCCTCGGGGCATGGCAGGGAATCGTTGGTACCCAGCAAGGCATTCAGCACGCGGTGCACGGTCTGGACAGCATTAAGAACGTGACTTTCCGTGCGGCCGAGAGAGGAGAGACCAAGCAGGGCAAGCTGGGATTGCAATTGGCGGACGTCATGCCGGCGCAGCGCTAGATAGTGCGCCAGATTCCGCGCGCTACGGCGATGGGCTTCATGAAGCGCCAAAGGCCGTTTAAGCAGGGAAGCTTCAAGCTCGAGCATGTCCGAACAAAGCAAGGCTAGTTCTGCGGCCAGCTGTTCCAGTAGACGCTTGTCGAGGATACGCATGGGCGAACACCGCTCCCGGATAGCGGAGCGGGGAGCAATCCTACACTTCGCATGTTACTGCCAGATGAAAAACCGGTGATCGAAGCGGAAGGCAGCGTTGGGCGCGTGACCAGCTTGAAGACCCAGCTTGGAATAAAAAATCAGAAAGTCCGTTTCCTCCAATGAAAATCACTTTCGCAGCGGGATAGGGCAGCGCGACCATCCATTACTAACAGCAAGGCCTAACCAAGCAGTGAATCATCGGCCAGAAAAAATTACTGCTCGATCTAGATGAACTTGCAAGACAATCTCCCTACCAGATGCGCACGCGGTCTGCCGGCGCGAGGTAGAGCTTCTCTCCCGGTTCGACCGTAAAGGCCGTATACCACGCATCGACATTGCGCGCCGTATCTGCACGATACTGCGCGGGGGCGTGCGGGTCCGTCATCAGTTGCTGGCGGAGCACCGCCTCCCGCGATTTCGATCCCCAGTTCTGCCCGAACGCGATGAAGAACTGCTGGTCTCCGGTGAAGCCATCCTGCAACGGGGCGGTCTTATCGGCCAGCGAGGCACGGTAGCCGTCGTAGGCGGCCGAGACCCCGGCGACGTCGGCGATGTTTTCCCCCAGCGTCTGCTTGCCATTTACCGAGAGATCCGGAAAGGGCTTGTAGGCATCGTACTGCGCCGCGAGTCGCGCGGTGGCAGCCTCAAAATGTGCGAGGTCAGCGGGTGTCCACCAGTTGCGCACACTACCTTTCGAATCAAACGCGCTGCCCTCGGTGTCAAAGGTGTGACTGATTTCATGTCCGATGACGGAACCGATGGCGCCGTAGTTGACCGCGGCCGGGGCCTGCGGATCAAAGAACGGCGGTTGCAGGATCGCAGCTGGAAAGTTGAGTGCGTTCTGCAGCGGCAGATTCACCGCATTCACCGTCTGTGGCGTCATCGACCATTCCTTGCGATCAACCTGTGCGCCCAGGCGAGAGACGTTGCGGTGATAATTGAAAAGACCGCCCCGCCAAGTGTTGCCAAAGATGTCATCCGCCTTAACTTCGTAGGCGGAGTAGTCGCGCCATGTTTCCGGATAGCCAATACCCACGTAGAGAGTAGTTAGCTTGGCCTGGGCTTCGGCCTTAGTTGCAGGATCCATCCACGGGAGAGCTTCGATACGCTTGCGGAAGGCAGCGACAATGTTCGCGACTAATGCATCCGCCTGCGCCTTGGCTTCCGGAGAGAAATATTTCCGCGCGTAAATCTGGCCAACCGCGTCGCCCAACAGAAGATTCGTCACCACGACTCCTCGCTGCCAGCGCGGACGCTGTTGCGGAGCGCCGGTAAGCGTCTTGCCGAAAAATGCGAAGCGCTCGTCGGCCAGGGCTTTTGGAAGCACGCTGGCATAGGCCTCAATGAGGTGATATGCAAGCCAGTCTTTCCACGTGTCCAAAGGAGTGGAGGCAACGAGGGCGGATTCGCCTGCAAAGGCGCGGGGCTGCCAAACGATGAAGCTAGCTTGTTGGCTCAGGCCGGCGCCCCGAAAGTATTCTGCCCAGTCGAGGCCGGGTGCATTGGCAGCAAAATCGCTACGCTTCCAGGTGTTATTGGCTTTGTGAATGTCTTCGTTATCCGCCAGGCTGATGTGTTTTTCCGCGATGGCGTGCTCGAGTTCCACAATGTGCGTGGCGCGAGCGTCTGTGTCCGTGAATCCCGCAAGCTTAAGCATGGCGGAGATGTGCGCCTGATACTGGGTACGAATCTGGCGCATGTGTTCGGTGTCGGCCAAGTAGTATTCGCGATCTGGAAGTTGCAGGCCACCCTGGAGCAAGTAGGCAGCATAGTGTTCAGACTCGTTAAAGCCGGGGGCAACCCACAAGCCAAAAAGGTTGGGGGTGTGGAAATTGGTGTTGTTGAGCGCGTCGACGTCGGCGCGCAGGCTCTCACCGAGTGCGCGCGCCAGTTCTTGCCGGTCATGAATGGCAGCGATGGCTTCAAGGTGGGCGCGAAGCGGCGCCAGGCCCTTCGCTTCAATGGTGGCCTCGTCCATGTAGGAGTTGTAGAGATCGGCGATTTTGCGCGTGCTGGAGCCGGCAGGTGCGTCGGCTTTGGCAGCCTCTTCAATCAGGGCGGCGGTACGCTTGTCGCTCAAGTCACCAAGGCCGGTGAAGACTCCTATCCTGGAGCGGTCGGGCGGAATTTCGGTACGCTTGATCCACTCGCCGTTGGCGTATTGATAGAAATCATCGCCCGGCTTGACCGCGCGGTCCATACTGGCGACGGCGACACCGTGAGTTTCTGGCTTCGCTACATCCTGCGCGTAGGCGGGAAGCAGCCAGAGAATAAGAGCGCAAGCGCCTGCGAGGACACACCTGGAAAAATTGAAAGAAAATCTCATCTGCGTCTCCAAGAACCGCTGCAGTCGAGAACCGCGCGGCCCGGTATCTATGGCTCTTCGTACACGGCTTTGCAAATAACGGAAACTAGAGAACTGGCGGAGAGGGAGGGATTAACATCCACCGCCTTAATTTTGCCAACAACACTGGCAAATTTCTGCCGTTACTACCAACACCACCAGTCACTTGCGACCGTCGCGCATCCACATTCTACCAGTATCGTTGGCAAAACAAATATGGCACGTTTTGGTAGCAATGGTAGTCAGCCCGCGTTCACATTTGCTCATTCACATACCGAGGGGACCCTCTGAACATACGGTGG
>JBKQLO010000127.1:0-8638 GCA_052147055.1 Terriglobales bacterium | reverse complement strand
GCCGACGACGAAGCCGCATAGACCACACGCTTCACCTTGGCGTCACGCGCCGCCACCAGCAGGTTGGCGGTGGCGTCAACGTTGGCGCGATTGCTTTCCAGCGGATCCCGCACCGACCGCGGCACCGACGGAATCGCCGCTTCGTGAAGCACGTAATCCACGCCCCGGCAGGCTTCCTGCGCACTCTTGAGATCCAGCAGGTCAGCCTCCCGCAAGTCAATCCGGTCGCGGATCTCGGCAATGTTTTCCCGCTTGCCCGTGGACAGGTTATCAAGTCCGCGCACCTGGTTGCCTTGCGCCAGAACTCCGCGCGCCAATGTTGATCCGATAAACCCGGCAATTCCTGTGATCAGGTATGAGGACATGAATCTTTCATCATAGCGGATTGGTTTTGATTGACAAGTTCTCAGGCGCGCACCGCTCCCCGAATCTCCTGCCACAACTCGCCGTGTCCGGCGCCAGTCCTGGCAGAATAGGGAACGATTTTCGCCTCCGGAAGCCCTTCCGCCAGCGTTCGCAACGAGTTATTCAACTGATTGGCCGAGAGCTTGTCACTTTTGGTGGCGACCACGACGAAGGGCCGTCCACTCGCACTCAGAAACTCCATGAGCTGCCGATCACTTTCCTGGGGCGGCACATTCACGTCGATCAATACCAGACACAGCGCCAGACAACGCCGCTCTTTCAAGTAGGGCTCGATGAAACTTGGCCACTGGCTGGAAATTTCCCGCGATATCTTGGCATAGCCGTAACCCGGCAGATCGGCAAAAATTATTTCCGGCTGCGGTTTTCCCGCCCAGCGCAGCTCGTAGAAGTTAATACTGCGCGTCCGCCCCGGCGTCGAACTGGTTTTCGCCAGCTTAGCGCCTACCAGCGAATTGATCACGCTCGATTTGCCCACATTCGACCGCCCCAGAAAAGCCACCTCCGGCAAGGCCGGAGCAGGGAAGTGGCCGGCATCGGTCGCGGCCAGCATAAATCGGGCGAGAACACGCATGCATCAGTTTGCAGTGTTTATATGCAAAGTTGCAAGCGGGGTTCTCCAGCCGCGGAGCGGCGCCAGAATGTTCTCACGCGGATGGGAGGCTTCTTACCCCAGCCCCAGCGGCTGCTTGTTCTCCACATCTTTTTCCCGGATCGGCCTGAGCTTATGCCACAGAAAAAGCATTCCCGCTACCCCCAACCCAATCCCCACGCTGATCGGGAAAAACCATCGATAAGCGGGAAGCGCAATCAGCAGAATCGCCACCACACCGAGAGCGATGACCAGACCGGCTGTGCCCTTTAGTGAAGCCATGGGCCGAGGGTGGGAGGTTGGCTCCATAACAAACTCCGAGAGACAATTCTACCCTCGTCGTCCTGCCACGAACCTCCAAAACAACGACGGCTGGTAGCTCTCGCTACCAGCCGCCGCTCTCGAACTGCCAACTCGCCTACCGCCGCCCCTTCGGATGACCCTCCTCATGAGGTTGTGCTTTAGGCGCCGGATGCGATTGCGGCTTCGGCGCCGCACTTGCATGCGCCGGTGCAGCCGCGTGCGGCGCAGCTGCTGGGTGCGGTGCAGCTGCCGCGTGCGGTGCAGCCGCTGGTCGTGACGTGTTTGCCATCCGCGGCGCAGCTTCTTTGTTCGAGGCACTCGGCGGACGAGGCACCGTGTTGTGCGCGGGCCCTGCCGCATGCTCCGCAGACGCTGGCCGCGCCGTGTTCTCTGGCCGTGGTGCGGCCTCTTTATTGTTGGTGGCACTCGGTGGACGAGGGACATTGTGCGCGGGCGCTGCCGCATGCTCTGCGGCCGCTGGCCGCGCCGCAGCTGGTTTGAAGGGCGCTCCTGCCGCTTTTGCGGCTACCACGCCGCGACCGCTAAACTCGCCCGGCTTTGCCGTCGCAGCAATTGCCGGCTTTCCATGATTCACCGATGCCAACAGCTGCCGGTTGCTGGCAGCCGCAGTTTCGTGCTTGCTCTGCTCCGCCGTCGCTTCGACATGGTGCTCATTCGCTGCCGCCTCCTCAGCCCGCGTAGCGTGGGTCTGGATTCCACCCTCGCCGCCGTTGAAGGCGACATGATTGTTGTTGACGATGACCGTCTTGTTGTACACATTGGTCACATGGATCGAGGTGACGTTGTTCACATTGCGGTTGTAGAAGAACGCCCCGCCTCTCCAGTAGCCGCCCTCATATCCCAGGCCGCCGTAGCCGAAGCCGTAGTTAACGCCGCCGTAGAAGCCAATTGTGGGACCCCAGTAGCCGGCATGCCAGGCATACAAACCCCCACCCCAGCCCCAATAGCCGGGCGTCCAAAGCACGCCGGGTTCCGGTGCCATCACCCAGGTCCCAGGCACCCAGAAGTAGCCGTCGGGACCGTTGCCCCAATAGCCGGGCGTCCACATATACCCTACTGCCGGGCACGGAGGTTGCACGTACACCGGAATCGCCGGCGGCCCAAAGCCAACCGAAATGAACACGCCGGCAAATGATGAAACTGAAACCACTAACATCAGCGCGAGTACCGTCCAACGAACGGAACGCATAATTTCCATATGTCTTTCCCCTTGCCAGGAACGGCCTTCGCTTTCCCGGTCATGCTTTGATGCTGCGGGTTGCGAGGACGTTACCCACTTAGAACCAGACCGCACGGACATAAACCCCGATGCTCCAGCGATGTTTTGCCGTTTGCAAGCTCCCTGATCCGTAAGGACTTAGTAATCATGCAACCAGCATCGAAGAAAATCAATACTAACGGCGGAACTGCTTGCTCAAGGTGAGCGCTTGCTGCTGATACGACGACCCGATCCCGAGGCCGTAAATCTTGTCCGGCTTCGCCAACAGCGGCATGTAGTTCAGGCGCCCAACCATTTGTCCATGCTCCATCAGGAACGGAACTTCGTGGGCCCGGACTTCCAGCACCGCGCGTGTGCCCTTAATGTCGCTGGAACCGTATCCGAAGCCGGGATCGAAGAATCCCGCATAGTGAATCCGAAATTCGCCGTCCGAAGGATCGAACGGAACCATCTCCGCCGCAAACTCAGCCGGAACCCGCACCCGCTCCCGCGAAGCCAGAATGTAGAAGTCCCCCGGTTCAAGAATCAGCGACTTGCTGGCGCTCTCCTGGCGCACTTCCCAGAATTCTTCGGGGGAATAATAATTGATGCGGTTCAGTTCAATCACCGGAGCATTCCGCCGCGCCTTGTAGGCAATGACCTCGCCCTTTTCGCTGGCTTCGAGGTTCACCGTAACTCTGAGGCCCCGATCAAGTCGCGCTTTCACCGGACTGTCCTCGTCCATGTAAACCAGCGTCTGCTCTTGATCGAGTTTCTTGATCGCCCGATCGTGAGTGCCATCCGGATTACCTCGCACGAAACGAACCTGGCTCAACCGCATCCCCGCTCGAATGGCGACGGTGAAGGTGCGGGAAACAATTTCTGCGTAGAGCCGACCTTTGTAACCCGGCGGCACGCGGTCGAATTCGACTCCATGATCGGTGATCAGACGGGTGAAAATATCGAGCCTGCCAGTCGTGCTTTTGGGGTTGGCTTTTCCGGAAATGTGCTCTGGGAGGTAAACCTCTTCGATCAACGGCACAATATAGACACAATCTTTCTCAAAGACCGCCGCGCCGGTCAGGTCGACGCGCGCCATTCGCAGTTCTTTGATCTTGTCTTCGACTGTGCCGTTGGGACCGGGCAGAAAACTCGCCCGTACCCGATGCGCAATATCTCCCAGCCGCAGGTCCAAACTCGCCGGCTGAATGTTCTCATCAGGGATCGCCGGGCTGCCCACAATCCGCCCAGTTTCAATCAATTCCTTGATCGTCTGATAGGGCAGAATCCCGTCTTTCCGGCCTTCCGCACCTTGGCCGGCCGGCTCCGGAAACAAGCCCACATCTGTGTTCTTCAACTCGGCACTGGACATGGTCTCAGAATACTCCTGACGTCGCTTCGGTGGCTTCGCTGGGCTGGAAAGTGCTTTCAATCTAAGGGCGAGAGCGGGGTGGTGTCAAGCAGCAGAAATCGCGCCGCGTTCTCTGCGTTTTAATATCTTGCGGGTTGCCGCCTACTGATGCGCCGTCGGCCCTTCGACCGCCGGCGGAAGCGGCGTAATCGGCTGCGCGGTTTCTTCGTTGAACTCGGGCAAGGGATGTTCCAGTGCCACTGCAAGCACCTGGTCCATAGTATCCACAAAGTGCAGCTTCATCTCGTTGCGAAGATTTTCCGGAACTTCCGCCACATCTTTCTCGTTCTCCAGCGGCAGAATCACTTCGAACAATCCCGCGCGATGTGCGGCCAGCAACTTCTCCTTCAATCCGCCGATGGGCAGCACTTTGCCGCGCAGCGTGATTTCGCCGGTCATGGCCAGATCGCGGCGCACTGCAATCTTGCTCAACGCGCTGGCAATCGCCGTGGCGATAGTGATTCCCGCCGAGGGCCCGTCCTTCGGAATCGCGCCTTCCGGCACGTGTACGTGAATATCCAGACTGCGATAGAAGTCGCGAGGCAAGCCCAATCGCTGCGCCCGTGAGCGCACATAAGACATCGCCGCCTGCGCCGATTCCTGCATCACATCGCCCAGTTTGCCGGTCAACGTCAGCTTGCCTTTGCCGTCCACCACCGTGGCCTCGGTGCTCAGAATCGACCCACCGACTTCCGTCCAGGCCAGACCCGTAACCAGACCGACCTCGCTGCGCTCGTGCGCCAGGCTGTCGCGGAACTTGATCACACCCAGGAAATCGTTCACATTCTCATCGCTGATCGCAACGTTGTAGTCTTGGCCTTCCTTCACCACTCTGCGCGCCACTTTGCGGCACACGTTGCCGATTTCCCGCTCCAGGTTGCGCACGCCAGCTTCGCGTGTGTAAGAGCGAATCAGGGACCGGATGGCATCGTCGGAGAACTTGACGTTCTTATCGGTCAGCCCGGCCTGGGTCATTTGTTTTTTCACCAGGAACTGCTTCGCAATTTCCACTTTCTCCGGTTCGGTGTATCCGTGCAGCCGCAATACTTCCATGCGATCCTGCAAAGCCGGAGGAATGGTGTGCATCACGTTCGCCGTGGCGATGAAAAACACCTGCGAAAGGTCATACTCCACATCCAGATAATGATCCACGAACATAAAATTCTGTTCCGGATCGAGTACTTCGAGCAGCGCCGCCGACGGGTCTCCGCGGAAGTCCATCGACATCTTGTCCACTTCATCCAGCATGAACACCGGGTTCTTGGTCCCGGCTTTTTTCATCATCTGGATGATCTGCCCCGGCAAAGCGCCAATGTATGTCCGGCGATGGCCGCGAACTTCAGCTTCATCCCGCACTCCGCCCAGCGACATGCGTACAAATTTGCGCCCGGTGGCCTTGGCAATCGACATGCCCAGCGAAGTCTTGCCCACTCCCGGCGGTCCGACAAAGCACAGAATCGAGCCTTTTGGATTCTTCACCAGTTGCCGAACCGCGAGAAACTCCAGGATTCTCTCCTTGATCTTCTCCAGTCCATAATGATCCTCGTTCAGGGTCTTCTCGGCTCGGGTGATGTTGCGGATCTCTTTCGACCGCTTCTTCCACGGCACCGCCAGCAGCCAGTCCAGATAATTGCGCGAAACTGTAGACTCCGCTGACATGGGCGGCATAGCTTCCAGCTTCTTCAGTTCCTGGATGGCTTTGTCGCGAACCTCCTTGGGCATGCCCGAGGCTTCGATCTTCTTCTTCAGTTCGTCAAACTCGCTCTTCTCACCCCGGCCCAGCTCTTTCTGGATGGCCTTGATCTTCTCGTTGAGGTAATACTCTTTTTGCGCCCGCTCCATCTGCCGCTTCACCCGCGACTGGATGGTGCGGTCCATGTTCAATTTCTCAATCTCAATGTCCAGCACGTCACCGATTCGGCTCAATCTCTCGGCGGGATCGAAAATCTCCAGCAACTCCTGTTTTTCTTCAATGGAAAGTTGCAAGTTGGCGGCGATGGTGTCGGTCAGCTTGGCCGGATCCTCCATGCGCACGGCCGCGATCATGGTTTCGTAATTCAGCGACTGGCAGAGCTTCACGTACTGCTCAAACAGCGCCGTCACCCGTTGCATGCCGGCTTCGATCTGCGGATTGGTCTCCACCGTATATCGCGCCAGCCGCACCGACGCCTGCATGAAACCCTCGGTCTCGGTAACCTGCAAAACTTTGCCGCGCTCAATGCCTTCCACCAGAACTTTGATGTTGCCATCGGGCAGTTTCAGACTCTGCACAATGTTGACCACCGTCCCGACCTGATAAATCTCGTTGGGTTTCGGTTCATCCACGCCGGCATCGTGCTGCGTCGCCAGAAAAATCTTTTTATCGGCCGCCAATGCTTCTTCCAGCGCGCGCACGCTCGATTCCCGGCCCACCACGAACGGGGTCATCATGTAAGGGAAGATGACCACATCCCGAATCGGCATCATGGGCAACTTCTTGGTTTCAAACTTCTCTTTGGATGTGGTCAAAGGGTCTCCCAACAGAACTCCTGGCCGGCTCTGGGCTGACGCCGGTCCGATTCGTAATCTCCTGGCCTGCGGCCAGAAGTAGCAGCTTATCCTGCTTTTTCCATCATGGCGAGAGAAACATTGCGCTTCTCCACCATTTCTCGTGTCACTTCGAATTCCTTTACCTTCTTCTGGCTGGGTAAATGGTACATCAATTCGAGCATCAATTCTTCCAGGATCATCCTGAGACCGCGAGCCCCCACCTTGCGTGCCATGGCCTGCCGCGCCACCGCCTTCAAGGCCTCATCGCTGAACTTCAAGCGTACGTTCTCAAACTCAAACAACCTCTGATATTGCTTGACGATAGCGTTCTTCGGCCGGGTAAGGATTTCGATCAGCGCAAACTCGTCCAGGTCTTCCAGAACGCCGACCACCGGCAAACGGCCTACAAACTCCGGAATCAAGCCAAACTTGATCATGTCTTCGGGCTGAACTTCGCTAAGCAACTCGAAATTCCGCTTGCGGGTTGCCGTTGATGTTTCTTCGCCTTCCGCTTCTTCCGTAGCCCGGAAGCCTAGAGACTTCTTTCCTACGCGCCGCCCGATGATCTTCTCTAGTCCAACAAAAGCCCCCCCGCAGATGAATAAGATGTTAGTTGTGTCCACGGGAGTGAATTCCTGGTGGGGATGCTTGCGTCCGCCCTGCGGCGGAACATTGGCAATCGTCCCTTCCAGAATCTTTAACAGCGCCTGCTGCACCCCTTCGCCCGACACATCCCGCGTGATCGACGGGTTCTCATCTTTCCGCCCGATCTTGTCCACTTCATCAATGTAAATGATTCCCGTCTGCGCTCGACCCACATCGCCGTCCGCCGCTTGCAGCAGCTTGAGGATGATGTTCTCGACATCTTCGCCCACGTAGCCGGCCTCAGTCAGCGTGGTCGCATCCACGATGGCGAAAGGCACATCCAGCATTCGCGCCAGCGTCTGCGCCATCAAAGTCTTGCCCGTGCCCGTCGGCCCGATCAACATGATGTTCGATTTCGCCAGCTCAATCCCGTCGCTGGTTTTCTGCCGGTTCATGTAGATCCGCTTGTAGTGGTTGTACACCGCCACCGCCAGCTTCTTCTTGGTCTGTTCCTGGCCAATCACATACTCATCCAGGAAGGTCTTCACTTCTTGCGGTTTGGGAAGTTGGTTGGGTGTGCTCGCCGGAGGCGTGGACGCCCGGTCATCTTCCAGAATGGAATTACACACCGCCACACACTCGTCGCAAATGTACGCCCGGGGGTAATCGCTGGGGGATGAAATCAGCTTGGCGACCGCGTCCTGCGACTTATGGCAGAACGAACAGCGTAGGATTTCTTCAGTGCCACTTCTGCTTTTCACTCAGCCCGCTCCTCGAGAATCATCTTTGAACTTGGGCGCCCCATCTTTTCGCGCTTTTTGCGAAAGCGTGGGAAACGACCCGATCATACCGCTTTCGCGGTCTTATAGATGATATCGTCTATGATTCCGTATTCCTTAGCCTGCTGGGCATTCATGATGAAGTCCCGCTCTACGTCCTTTTCTACCTTATCCAGCTTCTGTCCGCTATGTTTCGCAAGTAACTGGTTGGTGATTTCCCGCATCCGGAGGATTTCCCGCGCATGAATGTCAATATCGGTCGCCTGCCCGGAAAGCCCGCCCATCGAGGGTTGGTGGATCAAAATCCGCGAATTGGGCAGCGCCAGCCGCTTCTTCGGCTCCCCAGCCGAAAGTAACAGTGCCGCCATCGAAGCCGCTTGACCCACGCACAAGGTCATGACGTCGTTCTTCACATATTGCATGGTGTCGTAGATCGCCATGCCCGCGGTAATCGACCCGCCAGGGGAATTTACGTAAAGTTGAATGTCTTTCTCGGGATCTTCCTGCGCCAAAAACAACATCTGCGCAATCACCAGATTGGCAATGTTGTCATCGATCGGCGTCCCAATAAAGATGATGTTGTCCCGCAACAGCCGGGAATAAATGTCGTACGCCCGCTCCCCGCGTCCGGTTTGCTCTATGACCATCGGTACCAGCATCGCTTGCTCCTTTAAACTCGCTCTCACACTCCCGCCCCAATGAAACCTTGGCTTCTGTGGGGTCAAAAGCGGCTACTCACGCGGACTGATGGTACAAATAATCGAGGGTCTTTTCGTTGCGGATTCTGTTCCGGATTC
>JBKQLO010000126.1:0-4732 GCA_052147055.1 Terriglobales bacterium | reverse complement strand
GGATGCTGCAAGTAGTAGAGCGTGCCGCCATTCGCAATGGCGGAGACCATAGCGCCGAGTTGCAGCGGCGTCATGGAAATGCCTTCGCCGAACGAGCACATCTTGCCGACCCCACCGAGCTTCGTGGAAATTTCTTCTTCAGGATAGGTGCCCAGGTTTTCGCCGGTAATGTTGTAGCCTGCCATCTCGCCCAGTCCGTATTGGTGGGCGTAATAGCTGACCTTTTCAAAGCCCAATTGGCGGCCTACGGCTTCGAAATATGCGTTGTTGGAATGGGCGAGAGCAGTGGTCAGGTTCATGCTGGAGCCGGGGCCGAGACGAACTTCGGTCTCTTTGGTGATCAGGCCCTCACTCAAAGCGGCGAGTGCGACCGAAAGCTTAATCGTGGAACAGGGCTGAGCGCCGCTGGAGAGCGCGAGCCTTTGATTGACCATGGCCAGAATGCGGCCACTGGTGGGCTCGATGGCGACTACGGTTCCGTTCAGATTGCCCAGCGCGTCGATGGCGGCCTGGCGCACTACGGGATCTTCGCCGGCGATGGCATCGCCTTCAGTTACGTCCTCAGCAAAAGAACTGGTGGAGAAACGCTCGTAATAGCGATGACGGCGATGTGAAGCTGTGGTCTGAATACGTGGAGTTGCGGCGGCGCGGCTGCGAGCTAACCGCCGCATGCGCTTCCTGGCGTGCTGATTTTCGCTGATCTTCTGAGACTTGGATTTCTTGGGAGTTAACGCGTGCGTGTTGACCGTGGCGCCGAGGCTGGCTTGGCACAACAGCAGAACAACGAAAACAACAAAAAGATCCCAGCGCGCGAAAAGTTTCTGCAACGTCAATCTCCAGAGTTACTTCTATTCGAGGAGCACGGCAGGTGCCAATGGCAACCCCACAAGTAAGTGCTTGCCTATGCCGATGTTATGAAACTTCGCCTCCGGAAGCAATCAAAAAGTAACATGCTGAAAAACTAGCCTCTATAGCTATAACCCGCTATTAACACAAGAGTTGCTGCGTTCTTGCCCGTCGGGCATCCGGCTTTGGTAACTTTCTGCGTGGTTACTGGAATGATACCCCCAAAAGAGAAAAGTTTTTCCCTTGCCAGCTTCGCCACACAGGCATTGCGGTGCAGTTGCTTCACATGGTTTCGCCGCGCCTGCGCAGAAACGCCGGAACATCGAGGTCAGACTGCTCGAAGTTGGCGATCATGGCATCGCGCATGGCGTCGATGCCGGTCACTTCCCGTGAAGTGGTCGCCGCCGGTTCGGCGGCAGCTTCCATCACCATCGGGGGCGGTGGCGGCAGCGGATCGCACTCCGGCTCGGGCTCAGGGAAATCATTCGCCTCCCGCGAGGAGATGAAAACCGGTTGGACTTCACGACGCCGGCGTGGCACTTCTGAGTCACGGAAGCCAGTAGCGATCACCGTGATCTTCACTGAATCCTTCATCTTTTCATCCAGCACGGCGCCGAAAATGATGTTGGCGTCTTCATCGGCGGCGCTCTGCACGATGCTGCATGCTTCCTGCACCTCCGCCAGTTTGAGCGAAGTCGAGCCGGTGATGTTGATCAGGATGCCGCGGGCGCCGTCGATCGCCCCGGCTTCGAGCAAGGGCGAGGCGATGGCTTTTTGCGCGGCTTCAATGGCGCGGCGGGCGCCATTGGCGGTAGCTGCGCCCATCACAGCGTAGCCCATTCCGGCCATGATCGCCTTCACGTCGGCAAAGTCCCGATTGATGATCCCGGGAATGGTGATGATGTCGGAAATGCCCTGCACGCCCTGGCGCAGAATGTCGTCGGCGACGCGAAACGATTCGAAGAAGCCGGCATCCTGCGCGACCGCCAGAAGTTTTTCATTGGGAATCACGATGGTGGTATCGACCGACTCCATGAGCTCGGCGATGCCACGCTCGGCCTGCTGCATGCGGCGTTTGCCTTCGAAAGCGAATGGCTTGGTGACCACCGCGACGGTGAGCGCGCCCATCTCGCTGGCCAGCGACGCAATGATGGGAGCGGCTCCAGTGCCAGTGCCTCCGCCGAGGCCGGTGGTGACGAACACCATGTCGGCGCCTTCGAGCACTTCGATGATCTTGTCGGAATCTTCGAGCGCGGCTTTGCGTCCGACTTCAGGGTTGGCACCGGCGCCCAAGCCGTTGGTCAGCTTCACTCCCAACTGGATCTTCATGGCCGCGCGCGACATGCGCAACGCCTGAAGGTCGGTGTTCGCGACGATGAATTCGATGCCTTCCATGCCGGCATCAATCATGCGATTCACTGCGTTGCCGCCGCCACCACCCACGCCGATGACCTTGATCTTGGCGTCGTTGCGGGCTTCTTCGTTGAAACTGATGCGAATGTTTTCTTCTTTTTTCATATTTACGCCTCGGTGTTAGCTACGAGCATTTAGCACTTGGCACTTAGTCATCCGAGATTTTTTCAGAAGTCAGCAAAATTCCTACTGACTAAATGCCAAGTGCTAACTGCTAAGTGCTGCTTTCCCTACGCCCCTTTCTTTGCGAACAATCCCATCAACCGCGAACTCCAGCGCGTGTCTTGCACACCGCGCGCGATGCGCGAACGATGGGCGTAAAGCACCATGCCCAGAACCGTGGAGAACTCGGGCTCCGCCAGCGTCGAGGGCATTTTCGCCAGCGGCGTCGGCCACGACAACCGCAGCGGACGGCGCAACACCGATTCGGCGACGTCCACGATCCCCGCCAGGCGCGAACCGCCGCCGCTCAGCACCACGCCGCCGACGCAAACCTCTAGCGTGCCGCTGTGACGCAGGTTGTCGCGCAGCATTTCGAACAATTCCCGCGCCCGCGGCTCCAGGATTTCGCCCACCATACGCTGCGGAATCAGGCGCGACGGGCGATCTCCGACCGACGGCACCTCGACTTCATTGGCCTCGGGAACCAGGGTGACGACCACGTTGCCGTACATTTTTTTTATTTTTTCCGCCTCCACCAGCGGCGTGCACAGGCCCACGGAAAGGTCACTGGTGAAATGGTCGCCGCCAACGGGAATCACCGCGGTGTGGATCACCGCGCCTTCCTGGAAGACAATCACGCCAGTCGATCCCGCGCCTACATCCACCAGGCAGACCCCCAACTCGCGTTCGTCGTTCCTAAGAACCGCTTCTGCGCAGGCCAGCGGCTCAAACACGGTGTCATCAACTTGCACCCCGGCGCGATTCACCGCCGTAACCACGTTTTGGGTGGCGCTGGCCGCGGCAGTCACCATGTGCACACGGACCTCCAGTCGCATCGCCATCATGCCCAGCGGATCATGCACGCCGCCCTGGTCATCGAGAATGAAATCCTGCGGTAGCAGATGCAGAATCTCGCGGTCCGAGGGCAGGGGAATGGCTCGGGCTTTATCCACCGCGGAACGAATTTCGTCGCGGGCAATTTCGCGGGCGCGGGTGCCAAAGCTCAGCCCGCCGTGGCTGTTCACTCCGCGCACATGGCCGCCGGCAACCCCCAGCAGCGCGTGCTCAATCGCAGCTCCAGAGGAATTCTCGGCTTGCTCAACCGCTTTCTGGATCGAAGCCACGGCTTTGTCGAGATCGCAAATCACACCTTTGCGGGAGCCGCGCGATTCCGCGAGGCCGTGTCCGCGGTAGCGGAGTCCGGTGTCGGTGACCTCAGCCACCAGCACGCAGGTCTTGGCGCTGCCTACGTCAATGGCGGTCACGAACTGTTGACGCTGGTTCGCCATTAAGGCTGCCCCTTGGGAATGCCCGCGCTCGGCTTCTGTGGCTTTGCCGCATTACTGCTCGACGGCGCGGTGGCTGAGCTCTTTGTCTGGGTTGCAGAAGATGACGGTTGGATTGCAGGGGATGGCGTTTGCGTTGCAGCACGCAAGGGCGGAGCCGGTGTAATGGCGGCGTGCCCCTTGGCTTCGGCCTTGCCATGCGGCTTGCGATGATGTGCCTTGACGAATCTCTTTTTCGTGGTCAGGGCCTTGGCAGCCGGTTTGGTAGTGGGTTGGGCGGTGGGTTTGCCAGAAGCCAGCACAGGCGCGGGCGCTGCCGGCTTCGGAGTCGTGGTCTCATGCACCACCAAAGCCGCCGGCTTCACGCCCGCCGCCACCGCAGCCTTTGCGACTGACAGCGAGAGTGGTGGCTGCTTCGCCGGGCCTTGCAAGTCCGGGTTGACAACAATCTGGTGTTCGTAACGCAAATCCACGGAGTCGAGCCGCGCGAATTGCTGTCGCCATTCCTGGGCGTGACTGATGTAGATCTTGAAGCGGCTTAAGAAATCAGAAGCCCCCAGATGCACCAGCACTTCACCGCCAGCGTCGTTGGCCAGGACTTTCACGTCGTCGGAATCGGAGAGATCAACTTCGCTCAAGTCCTGCGAATAGTGCGCGCCCTCGGAATCGAGCTCGCTGAGCAGCTGGTTATAGACCTTCATGCGCGGAGCGCGCGTCGATTGCGGTTCACCGGCGTTCATCCCCAGGATCACGGGGAAAGAAAATTTCTTCTTGCTGCCGGTGGGTAGATCCATCAAAGTCCCGCTGGCGTCAGTCAGGAGAATCTTCGATCCCAGCCGCACGAAGGCAACCGGAGTGCGCTCGTGGATTTCAATCTTGATGCGGTTGGGAACGAAGCGCATCACGCTGGCCGTTTCCACCCAGGGAATCTGCTCAAGCTGCTCTTGTCGCTGGTCGAGCGGAATGAAGAAAATATTGCGGCCAATGTCTTCGCCCATGACTTCCATGACCTGCGGGCGCGTAAC
>JBKQLO010000125.1:0-23390 GCA_052147055.1 Terriglobales bacterium | reverse complement strand
CGGAGGTCTGGCGTTGGCCTCTACCACGGGAAATGGCGGAGGCGTGTATGTGGCTGAGTTTGGCGCGCCCAGCACCATCGCGATGCTTGCGCTCAATTCCTCCGGGGGGAAATGTTATCTGAAGGAAGCGGCCCATTCGCCCCGGCTGGACGCGAACAGCGGTGGGCTGTTGTCGATTGGAAACTTTCCTCCCCGGCCGTTTTAGCCGGTTCCCCACCCATCGCTTCGATAGGTGGGAATCGCAGCCTCTTGAACGTGAAGTCCGCAGCAAGTCCGTTAGCTACTGCTTGTCGTAGACCGCAGTGCTGGTGTGCTTCATGCCCTTGGCATCCGTTCCGCTGGCGGTTACGGTGCGGCTCTTACCGTCGGCCGCGACCGCGATGCGCCCGGTCATCGTAACCTTATCGCCTTTCTTGACGGTAAACGTCATGGTGTGAGCGTTAACTCGCTTATACGACCGCATGTCGGACGCCGGATCACCGGTCACGGCGTAGTCTTTGCCGTCGAACTTCCCGGTCCATTCGTTATGCGCGGGATTGCCGGCGGCGTCAACCCCATCGATGGTGACTTTCACGCTGTCGCCCGCAGCCTCATAGGCGACAGTAATATTCTTCTGGGTTCCGGCGCTTAACTTGGACTTGGCCTCGTTCAGCTTCCAGGTGCCCATATTCGCGTTCTCGGCGGCGAAGCACACTACGGCAGCAGCGAACAACGCGGCCACGGACAACAAGATCGTTCTTGTTCTCATGGGATCTCCTCTAGGATTTCTTGCTTGATTTGGTAAACGCGGCAAGTATACGCCTATTCGGGGGCGGTGCGGTCGCTTTCGAGAGGATCGCAAACGACCGGACCGTCGCCCCGATCCCTCGTATAACTATTGCGTAGCTCTCAGCGCCGTCGGATGCTTGGGCTGGTAGAGGCCAACCTCACCGCCGCCCGGCAGTTTCATCTTGGTTACGCTTCCCCAGCGTTCCTCGTGGACCGGACCACACGCGACCTTCTTCTTTTTCAGCGATTCCATCATCGCCTTGAGGTCGTCGCACATGAAGTAGAGTTCGTGCCGGTCGTTTTCTTCGGACGGGTGAAAGGCCACTTCCGCGCCCGGCATGGCGAAGATCAACCATCCGTGGCCCGCGTCGACGGAGGGAAAGTTGAGGACGTCTTTGAAGAACGCGCGGTCCCCATCCGCATCTTTACTGTAGATGATGACGTGGGCGCCGGTGATCATAGGTTTCCTCCTTCAGTTCCAATCACTTTTCCGACGGATTCGCGGTCACGGGGACCAGTTGGCCATCACGAATGTAGTACTCGCCACCGCGCCAGCGAATGCTGCTGCGAACGAAGCTGATCAGCCAGATGAAAAACGCCAGCGCGTCCCACACCGGAATCAGCCACAGTTTCCTCCACAACGCGCGGTCACCCAACCCTCGCACGCCGATCAGCCACGTCATGGCCAACCGCAGCACCAGATATGCGCCGAGGTATCCCAACGCCACTGCGGCGGTGGGTTGAACCGCAATCGCCGCCAGAGACCAGGGCAATCCCTGGGTGAACACCAGCCCGAGGTGTCCCCATGGACGCATGTGGCGCATCACCACCACCCAGCGCATGCGCTTGTGCAGCAGGTCAGGCATCGACCCGTAATCAGCCACGGTGAGAATGGTGTAAGGCAGAAGTTCGACTTCGTAACCCTGCTCCGCGATCAGCCTTCCGACCAGCAGGTCATCGCCGGGCTGGTTCTCGATCGCCTTATACCCGCCGAACCCGGCGAGGCGCGTGCGCGTTGTCGCAATCGTGGGGCCGAGCGCGAACTTTACTCCGTCCAACTTGCGCGCCACCAGAATGCCGGCATAAAAGTCAGACACCATGCCGATGGTCTGCAAACTCTCGGCCAGCGTCTTTTCCTCGGTGGGAACATAGAAACAAGTCACCGCGCCGACTTTGGGATCGGCCAGCGGCGCCACTACAGTGCGCAGATAATCGGGCCGGGCGCGCACGTCGCTATCGCTGATGACCACCACTTCATTGCGCGCTTCGCTCACCAGCCTCGCCAGCTTGGCCACTTTGTCGTTCGCGGCATTGCCCGAAGTGCCGAATAGCACTGTAATCCGCCGCTCGGGAAAATCGCGGGCAAGCTGCTCGAGAATCGGCACCACCGGGTCATCTTTGTCGCCAACGCAGAAAAGCAACTCGTAGTCGGGATAATCCTGGCGGCAGAAGCTGGCGAAATTTTCGTAAGCTTCAGGATCGAGGCCGCGGAGCGGTTTCAGATTGCTGACCGGCGGCGTGAAATCGCTCTTCGGCCCCGGAACCGGGCGGCGATGAAAAAACCCCCAGGCGCTGTACAGGGAAATCAGATAGTAGATGAAGGGAAAAGTTGCGATCCCCAGCACCGCATAAATGAAGAGCGTGACCATCGTTCCCTGCACAGCTTAGTCAGATGGAGAACCCCTGTCAAAAATCCCCTTCAGAAGCTGAGCATATTCACGCGACTGCGGAGCATGTAGTACTCGTTGATAGGGCGGTCGTCCTGCAAGGCGGGAGTCCGGGGCGACAACGCGATCATCTGCTCGGGCTTGGTCTCTCGCGAGAGCAACAACTCGAACTGTTTCTCGGCGGTTTTTTCCGGTCCCCATTCCAGCATGTCCGCAACCGCGGCCGCCGGCATGCGATTCGCCAGTTCCGCCGCGGTGCGAACTGGAATCGGCTGGGAACTGGCCAGGAAGTGCCAACCCTGACGCCCGTTCCACTGGAAGATTCGCACATAAGGGAAAGAATTCTGCAAGGCACGCGCCACCGATGCCTTCAACTGGTTGTCGTTCGCAGCGTTGACGCCATCGGGCAGAAATTGTTGCAGGATGCCGCCCGGCCGTAGCCGCTTCTTCGCCACTGCGTAAAAGTCTTCCGAGTACAGCAGACTGGAGCCCGCAGCCTGCACCGGTGGCGGCGGGTCAATGATGATGGCGTCATACTCCTCCGGCGAGCGCTCCAGAAAGCGACGGCCATCATCGACCACCACACGCGCCCCCGGCAATGCCAATATCTTTCCGCCATCCCGATGATAGTACGTGAACAGCTTGGGCACGCTGGGCACCAGATCGACGGCGGTCGTCGGGATTCCCCACGACATCGCCGAGCGAAACGTCGTTCCCATCCCAAAGCAAATCACCAGCGCATTGCGCGGCGGCTGGGCCAGCGAAGCCAGACTAAGATGCGCCATCATCTTGGGAATCGGCACCATGGAAGTAATGTTGACGCCGTTGATCACCAGCTGTTTGCTCATGCCCTCGCCGGTCGCGATCACCGTCGCCGTGCTGTCACGCAAAACCTCGCGCTGCGGATATTGAGTCGCAAAATCCTGAGTAAAGAACAGAATCGCCATTGCCGCAACTGTAGCGCCAAGAGCGGCAGCGCGGGTGACCAATCCAGACTTGGCCGCGAAAGCTGCGTGAATCGCCATCGCCAGCCACGGCAGAGTTAACGCCAGCGTGGACCAACTTTCTCCCAGGAACGGCAACAATAGGAACCCGCTCAGCAACGGTCCCACGATGCAGCCGAGCACGTTGATCCCGTACGCTTTGCCGGCGCGATCGGGATCGCCCGCCGACCAGCGATCGACCAGCATCGGGGTCAGGAAGCCCATCACCGCGGCGAACGGCGTGACCCCGAGAAATACCCGCCCCGAGGAACCCAGAGCCAGCCTGACATCGGAAGTCACCAGCACAAGCATTCCCAGCGGCACCAGGGCCACCCATGCCAGATCGCTCTCGCGCCCGCCACGAAGACTCCACCAGCGGTAAATTCGCGAACCCAGAAATGTGGCGAGCAGATAGGCCACCAGGATGATGGCGAATGCGTACACCATGGGCCCGATGTAGGGGGTGAATAAGCGGATCCAAATCAACTCCATGCCCATGGTGGTAAGGCCGGTGAGGAAAAGCAGAAGCAGCGGCGTGCTGCTGGTCTCGGAGCTTGCTAACGGCGCTGTTGTGGCAACCACAGCGCTGTCACGACTCGCGCTCTTTGCGGCAAACGTCAACGCAAACGCCGTCACTGCAATCGCCGCATTCAGGCACGCGCCAACTCGCAGAGTCGCGTGGAAGCCGCCAAGCTCGATCAGCAGAGGCGCCAGTATGGCTCCGGCAATCGCGCCGGCAACATTGGCCAGATAAAGAAAGCTAAAGGAGCGGCGCGAGTCCTGGCCCGCCTCCGAGCGAATGGCAAACATCACCAGCGGAATGGTCGCTCCCATAAAAGCGCACCAGGGCACCAGCGTCAATGCCAGCCATGCGCCGGAAGCCAAGTAGAATGCAGCCGAGGAAACCGCCGCCTGCGCTGCCATTTCTTCCAGCAGCCGATGTCCGTATGAAAGTTGCAGAGGAACCGCGAGCGCGGAACATCCGATCAGCAACTCGGTCAAGCCATATAGCCTTAACGGGTGAACTGTAAGCCGCTTCCCGTAAGCCCGCACCAGGCTGCCCGCCGCCCAGGAACCGAGGCCCAGACCTCCCATAAACATCGAGAGCACGATCGAGGTCAGTGCTGTGGTTACGCCAAACTGCGCCATGGCCAGCCGCAGCCAGACCAGTTCGTACACAATGCTGCACAACCCCGAAATAAAGAAGAAAGTAAAGTACCAGACCATGGTGATCCTTCAAGATAGCTTAGGTCGGAACCTAAACATCAGCACGTGACCGAGGTAACGGCGACCCGCGCGGCTTTTCGAGAGCAGAACTGCTCTTGACGCATTCCCCTGACCAGAGGACAATTGCCCCTCGGTTGCCGTCTCCTCTCAGGGATCTCAACCAAACCAGCCGTCCATCCTGGATTTTAGGGGGGTCGCAATGCGAAAACTGTTCGTGATTTCGATTTTGGTCTTGTGCGCAACTTTGGCTCTGTCCCAAGCAGCCCTCGCCGTCCCCGCCACCTGGCAGCAGCTTGCCGAACTTACCCCCTCCATCCGCGCCAAGAGCGACTGGTTTGGTATCTCCATTGCCATGAGCGGCAATACGGTTGTGGTGGGTGATTTCGACGCCAACATCGAATCATACGGCACGGTGGACGTGTTCGTGAAGCCGGCAAGCGGTTGGACGAACATGACCCAGACGGCCACGCTCACTTCATCCGATAACGGCGTCGGGTTCGGCACTTCGGTTGCAATCAGCGGCAACATCATTGTGGTCGGAGCGGCCAACACCTCGAACTTCAACAAGCAACAGTCATCCCCGGGCGCAGTCTACGTTTTCGTCAAGCCTGCCAGCGGCTGGACGAACATGACTGAAACCGCCAAGCTCACTGCCTCCGATGGTGTCGATGGCGACGCCTTCGGCAACAGCGTTAGCATCAGCGGAACCACTATCGCAGTAGGAGCATTCTTCGTCAATAATTTCTCCGGCCGGGTCTACGTTTTCACTTGCAGTAGCAATGGATGTACCCAGGCCGCCGAGCTTAGCGCTTCCGACAGCGACGGCATCTTAGACTACCTGGGCTGCTCCGTCGCCATCAGCGGAAACACTATTGTGGCAGGATCGTACGGTCACAACAATTTTGAAGGATCAGCATACGTTTATATGGAACCCGCTGGCGGTTGGGCGGACATGACCGAAACCGCCGAACTGAGCACCTCTAACGGCACCAACGACAATTTCGGATTTGCTGTCGCTATCAGCGCGGGAACCGTGGTTGCGGGCGCACCCATCGCTTTCAACTTTTACGGCGCTGCCTATGTGTTTGTCGAACCACCCAGCGGCTGGGTGACCACGTCAACCTTTACTGCCGGCCTCGGCGCACCCGATGCGGCGCAAGACGATAGTTTCGGCCAGTCGGTGGCGATTAACGAGAACGGCAAAGTAATCGTGGTGGGAGCGCCGGGCGCAAACATCGGGGCAAATCTCGAGCAAGGTGCAGCCTATGCCTATCTCCTCCCGAAGACTGGATGGAGGAACACGCGCCACGCTTACGCCGAAATGACGGCCTCCGATGGCGCCACCGCCGACACCATGGGCGCCGCGGTCGGCATCAGCGGCGCCACCGTGGTCGCGGGCGCTCCCAAGAGCAGCTCCCCCGGCGCAGCCTATGTGTTTGGACGATGAGTCGGGTTACTTTGCCTGCACAGGCTTCGCGATTTCGTCAGTCGCGAGAGGCGTAGACAACGTGTCGTGAACGGATTTCGGCAGCTTGTCAGCATTGGCCACTAACAGGCTCACCTGCCACATTTGTGTCTCTGACAATCTAGGCCGGAAGCCCGGCATGCCAGTCAAACGAATACCATTCGCTACTTTCCAATAACTTTCTCCCGGTTCGTCGTCCGTGACACCCTTGCCTTCGAGCAACTTCGGCGGATGCGGATACATGCCGGCAGCGATCATGGTTTCCTTCTGCTCCGGCAGTCCGTGACACACCGCGCAGTGTTCGCGATAGATCAGGGCGCCTGCCGCTAGAGTGCCTTCGTCCGGTTGCAACGGAACCGTCTTCGGCATCTCCCGGCCAATTGCTGCATCCAGAGCCCGGTGCGCGAGCTTCTTTTCGAATAGCATTGGGGCCGCCGACGTTGCCACAGGAGCCTGGCCCGTAGCGAAGTAGAAGTAAACGCCGAGCACAACGGCAGCAGCGCCTAGAATCACTCCTAAGACAAGCATGGCAACCGCTCTCATCGACAGAATCTCCTTAGCTAAGAAACAACACGAGGTGGCAGAACAAATTGGTAGCGCTGCAGGGAATTGGACCGGCGTCTAAAGATTGAGAATCTACCAACGTACTCGGTGGTCAACTTATCCTGCCCGAAGGCCCAGGCGAGAACCGCCAGGAGAAAGCTGTTGATAGACGGAACGTGGGCCCGCGCCCGTCGCTTGGTACGCTATTCCCATGAACGTTCTGGCGAAATCAGCCATCCGAATGTCATGAGATTTCGGCTCAAACGGCTCGGTTGTCTGCTTTTCCGAGAACTCGCCAATAGCTCGGGCACAGTCTGCAAAATCGCCGGCACGAAAGTAAAAGAAATTGGCGGCTGCTTGCTCTTGATGCACTGGGTGGTCGGTCAGGATCACTGCCTTGCCGAACGCTTTCGCCTCCTCAACAATCGAGCTCCATCCTTCGAATTGAGACGGTTGGACCACCGCTTGTGACGCACGAACCAGAGCCATCTGGTCGGGGCGGGGAAGCGTACCCAGGATTTGTACCTGGGACTCTATCCCAAGTTGCCGAATTTCCGCTTTCAGTCTTCCAACGTACCCGGGATGGTGGTGGTCCGTGACCGGTCCCGTACACACCAAATGAATCTTCCGGCCTTCCCGCGCCAGCTTCGCCACAGCGCGAAATGCTGTGGCGTGATCCTTATGGATCCAGAATTGATCGCACACGATAAAGAACCGCGCCGGTATTTTATGCCGGGCCATAACCGGCGCCGGATCGCCATACCAGGAAGCCTCGGGTACGGTGACGAAGCGAAGGATATGAGTGGTGGCGCGGGGCACTCCGTACACCCCGATCGCACTACTGAGTGCGGATCGACTGCTGAACACTACGTGCCCACCGCTCCGGTTTAGCTGGGCGGCGAACTTGCGATCACGAATCCGCCGTGTGAACCAGGGGAAATTTTCGGGCAGAAGGCAGTGTTGTACATCCGGAATCCAGTCGATCGGGTTTGGCAAGGCGGCGTGAGATTCACAAACCGGGAATACACAATCTACGCGCTCCTTCCGGACCGCGCGAGATAGTTCCGGCAAAGAGTCTCCGAAGCAGTTGGCCGAAACGAACCCTTTGCTCACCTGCGCCACCCTGGTCAGCACCCGATTCCCTAAGACATCGGCTGGCCACGTACGGTATCGGACGACCTTGTCAACCAAGGAGAGAACTTCCTCATACAGATCAAAGCGATTCTGGCAAAAAAGGGTAATTCGCGGACGCTCCTCATCCGGTAATCGCACCAGCGCACGGATCAGGTTGTGAACGTAAGTGGCCCCCCCCAGCCATAAATCCAATCCGATCAGACCCACATGAAGTCGCTCGCTCCTCATGCGATGAATCCGTCGCCGCGACGGGGCTCTCGAAGACCACCAAGCAGGTCAGAATGAAGCGTCCAGCCGAGCAAATTGTGGCGCGCTGGGTAAGAACCCAGGAAGCCGGCGGCGCCGATCACGATCCATGAAGAAATACTCATTCGCGTGCCTGATTTGATCTACGGCAGGGGTTGGATTCTACATTGATTTCGAAATGAGACAGCTAACTTTACACATCTTTACAAACCAGTGCCGAATGAACCGGTATGCGGAATCCCCCCAGAGCCTGGGTGTGCGAAGATCATCGGGAGCATGGCATGGGGATTCCTCATGATCCAGCGTGACGATACCATTTTGATCACCGGCGGCTCTGGACTGGCAGGTATCAATCTCAGGGAATACTTGCAATCACAGGGCTTTAGGAGAATTTTGGCTCCCCCATCGGCGGAATGTGATCTGACCAACCGGCAACCCGTGCTGGATTATTTCGAGCGCAACCAGCCCGACTACGTTTTTCACATGGCCGGATTTGTCCGCGGCATCATGTACAACATGCGCAACCACGGCGAAGCCTACCTCAAGAATACCCTTATCAACACGCATGTGATCGAGGCCTGCCATACAGCCGGGGTCAAGAAGGTTGTCGCCATGGGCTCAGTCGCTATGTATCCCGAACTCGAACCCGGCACTCCCTTGGCCGAAGGGGACGTTTGGAAGGGACCGCCGCATCCCTCGCAGTATGGCTATGCCCAGGCCAAGCGCGGTATGCTCACGCACTTGCAGATGTATGAGAGCAGTTATGGCATGCCGTATGCCTTCGCGTTCTGCACCAGCCTTTATGGGCCCCACGACCGTTTCAACACGGAAACCGGGCACGTCATCCCCTCGCTGGTGAAAAAATTCCACGATGCCCGGCAAACGAAAACCACAGTCAGCGTGTGGGGTGACGGTTCGGCACACCGTGATTTCCTCTATATCCAGGATTGCGCCCGCGCTCTTCACATCATCATGGATCACGTCACCGGCCCCGTGAACCTGGCTTCAGGAACCACACGGAAGATCCGCGACGTGGTGAACATTCTTGCCGCCCACACCCGGATGGAAGAGCAGATCGTCTGGGACACCACCAAACCCAGCGGTTATGTCTTCCGTGCCTACGACGTAAGCCGTTTGCGTGACGCGGGCTTTGCTTGTCAGTACACGCTGGAGCAGGCTTTACGGGAAACCTACGACTGGTATGCCAGCCATAGCGGCGCAGTACGTCATTGAACTGGATATCTGTTTTCTTCCCTCCGAGACTTAGCAGGAGAGATTTGGTAGCGCTACCGGGAATCGAACCCGGGTTTGAAGATTGAGAATCTTCCGTCCTAACCCCTAGACGATAGCGCCATCCGGGCAGAACGTGATTATAACAAAGCAGTCGCGGACGCCGCGCTCGCTCACGCTTTACGCTGGCCGCAACCTGCCCGTGCTCATCTGTTGCTGTTCGACTTCTTGGTAACGTTTGCGCACAATGGGGCGCAAGAGCGAAAACAGCAACGTAAACAAACCTCCAATAAACACCAGCGGATACCAAATCCCGTACGGTTGCCGTTCATAAATGGAATAAAGGCCAATCACCAGGTTCACAAAACCTACCCACTTCATGAACGTGAAAGCCCCCAGGATGAAGTTCTGGCCTTTGCCCTTCGGGGCCAGCACGGCCGTGGCTGCCCCCAAAACTGCTCCTGACAAACCCAGCAATCCTCCACCCAGGCCGCCGTACCACAGACCGAAGCGAATCGGGTCCAACCATGGTTCCATCATGAGATAACCTCCACGATATCAAGTTGCTAAGTGGTATACGCGGCTCCCGCCAAAAAAGATTCCCGCCGGGCTTGACAAAGCGTCTCCTCCATAGCACAATCCAGTAGGCGAATAAAAAGCGAAACTAAAGCTTTTTGCCTCGGGGCTGGCCCTGCCCTGATGTTCCCTGAAATCTGAGGTTTTCCATGTCGTCTTTTCCGCTTTTTCCCACGGAGGCGGTGCGCCGCCCCGTGGCCTCGGTTGCCTCGAACTCATCGGCGCGGGTTTTCGACCGCCTAGCGGCGTTGCCCAAGCTAGCAGAGGTCACGCCGGCCTCACGGCTCACGCTGCGGCCCACGCCGGAGATGGTTTCGAGCGGAGTGCGCGAGATCGATGCCCTTACCGGAGGGCTACCGCGCGGATGTTTGACTGAAGTTTGCGGACCGGTTTCTTCCGGCCGAACCAGCCTGCTGTTGGCGGCACTAGCGGCAGCGACTCAGCGCCAGGAAGCGTGCGCGCTGGTGGATGTCAGCGATGCCTTTGATCCCTTGTCAGCCGCGATGGCAGCAGTGCATTTTGAAAGCTTGCTGTGGATACGATGCGGCGATGAGCAGGCAGCCGCGGAGCGGCGCAAGAATACAGCCCACGGCGCAAGCCGTGGGTGTGGGAGCCAAGAAGACCTAGCCCCGAAGGGGCGAAAGATAGGACGCTCTGAGGGCAACGTCGAGCAGGCCTTGCGCGTCACCGACCTGCTTCTGCAAAGCGGCGGCTTTGGCCTGGTGATCATTGACCTGGGCGATGTGCCGCTGAAATTTGCGCGCCGCATTCCGCTCACTTCCTGGTTCCGCTTTCAGCGGGCAATCGAGCACACGCCTACGGTGTTGTTCGTGATCACGCAGTCGCCCTGCGCGCAAACTTGTGCTGCGCTGCTGCTGAAACTGCAGACGGACAAAAAGCTGTCAGCTTTCAGCTCTCAGCTTTCAGGAAAACCGGTCACTCACACGAAACTTCTGGATGGATTTCGTGTCGAAACCGAAATTTTGCGCTCACGGATGCCGCGTAAACCGGCACAATCCGCCTCTGCCGCCTTCTCCACCAGAACCGTACGTGCAGGATGAAAGTTCTCAATAACTCAATGATTCAATCTCTCAATGAATCAATTTTTCTATGCCTTTTGCCTGCATCTTCGTGCCGGATTTTCCTGTGGAAGCGATCCTGCGCGCGGAGCCCGGCCTGCGATCGCAGCCTTTAGCGGTGCTCGAAGGAAAGCCTCCTCTCCAGAAAGTTTTCGCGGCAAATGAAAACGCTCGCCGCGCCGGCGTTACAGCCGGAATGACCAAGCTGCAAATCGAAGCCTGCGCAGGACTGGCGTTCCGTGCCCGATCTTTGCTTCAGGAAACCGCTGCACATGCTGCTCTGCTCGATTGCGCGCAATCATTTTCGCCGCGAGTGGAGGATGCCGCGCCCGACACCATTGTTCTCGACCTTCTTGGCATGGAGTTGCTGTTCGGCACCTTACCGAAAATCGCCCGCGACCTCACCCGCCGCGCTCTGGATCTTGGACTCACCGCGAATGTCGCCATGGCCGCCAATCCCGATACTGCCGTGCTCGCAGCCCGCGGATTCCGCGGCATAACTGTGATCCCGGAAGGAAAGGAATCCGAACGACTGGGGAACCTGCCGGTGGAATTCTTGGTCGCCGGACAGCCGGAATCAGAGCAACTTTTGCAAACGCTCCACCGTTGGGGGATTCGTAATCTGCGCGATTTGGCCGCTCTGCCGGACGTGGCTTTGAGCGAGCGCCTGGGGCAGCGCGGAGTGTATTTGCAGAAGCTGGCGCGAGGCCAGACTTCGCGCACGCTGGTTCCAGTCGATCCGCCACTGCTGTTCGAGGAAGCCATCGAGTTGGAGTATCCGCTGACGTTGCTGGAGCCGCTGGCATTTTTACTGGGACGACTGCTGGATCAGCTTTGTGCTCGTCTGGCATCGCGTGCCCTGGCCACCCAGGAATTGCGGCTGGAGCTGGAACTGGCCGACGGGTATCGGGAAGAAGAAGATTGTGTGGGAACGAGCGCCCCCGCCCGTCCAAGTCGAGCGCAAGCTCGGCAGCGCTTTCACCGCACCCTGCGTCTGCCCCTCCCCTTGCTCGACTCCAAGACTTTCCTCAAACTGCTGCAGCTTGATTTGAGAGCCCATCCGCCCGGCGCTCCCATCGTCAAGATTCATCTGGCGGCGGAGCCAGTGCGGCCGCGGCCCGGACAAAGCGGGCTCTTTCTTCCACCTTCGCCCGAGCCAGAAAAACTTGAACTCACGCTGGCACGAATTGCAGGCATCGTCAGAGAAGACAAAGTCGGGTCTTTGGAAATCTTGGACACCCATCGTCCTCAGGGATTCCGCATGCAGCGTTTTTCGCCCCGAGACCCGCAAGAAAAAACTGAGAAGACAGAAAACTCAGATGATCTGGTCACTGCGCTGCGCATCTTCCGTCCTCCGGCCGCAGTCACCGTCACCTTGTGCGAAGGCAGGCCAACTTTTATTTCCTGTCTAAAACGGAAAGAAACCCGTGGCGAAATCCTCTGGGCGGCAGGCCCGTGGCGTTCTTCCGGTGACTGGTGGGAGCACGAAGGCTGGGCGCGCGATGAATGGGACATCGCGGTGCAGGAAGAAACCAGCATCGGATTGTATCGCCTGGTCCGCGACCTATTAGGCGGACGATGGCTGCTGGAAGGCACCTACGACTAAGAATTCAGCACTCAGTCGATGGGCTGAGTGCTAAATGCTGAGTGCTAAATGCGACTGCTGTGATGTACATAGAACTCCACTCTAGCTCTGCTTTCAGTTTTCTCGAAGGCGCTTCCCTGCCTGAAGCTTTAATCGCCACCTGCGCCAACCTGAATATGCCGGCCATGGCGCTGCTCGACCGCGATGGCATCTATGGCTCACCGCGTTTTCACATGGCGGCGAAGAAGGTCGGGCTAAAGGCGCACATTGGATCGGAGGTGACGGCGCAACTTCTGGGCCACGGATCTACACGGATTAACACGGATCAACTAAATGAAAAAGGTTCCTCCGTGTCTCCGTGTCTCCGTGGTGAATTCCGCCTTCCCCTGCTCGTTTCTTCCCGCGCCGGCTATCAGAACCTCTGCCGCATGATCACCAAAATGAAGCTGCGTGCGGCCAAAGGCGAAGGCTCAGCCTATGAAGAAGAACTGCAAGAACATGCGGAAGGACTGATTTGTCTAACCGGCGACCACAATGGTCCCTTGGCCCTCGCTTTGGCGAGCGGTGGAATGGAAGCAGCGCACAGTTGTATTGCACACTTGACCGAAATCTTTGGCCGCGCCAATGTTTACGTCGAACTCCAGCGCCATTTTCATCGCGAGCAGGAAGCTCGCAATCGCGCCGCTATAGAAATTGCCCGTTCGCTCCAGCTTCCCTTACTCGCGACCAACGGGGTGTGCTATGCCACCGCTCGCGAACGTGAACTCTGCGATGTTTTCACCGCTCTCCGCCACCATCGCACCCTGGCTACTGCCGGGCGTCTGCTGGCGCGCAATTCCGAACGCCATCTGAAATCTCCCCAGGAGATGCAGGCACTTTTCGCAGATCTGCCAGAGGCCATTGCCAATACCGTGGAACTGTCTTCCCGCCTTGAATTCACTTTCAAAGATCTGGGATATGAATTTCCCAAATACCCGGTGCCCGAAGGCGAGAGTATGACGTCGTTCCTGGAAAAGCGCACTTGGGAAGGTTTTCTCGCGCGATACGGTCGTGCCCCTGCCGACCTGCAACATCGCGCCCGCCGTCAGATCGAGCGCGAACTCAAGCTGATCGAAAAACTCGCCCTTGCCGGCTATTTCCTCATCGTTTGGGACCTGGTCCGCTTCTGCCGCGACGAAAATATTCTGGTGCAGGGCCGCGGCTCAGCCGCCAACAGCGCTGTTTGTTATTCGCTCGGGATCACCGCCGTCGATGCCGTTGGCATGGAACTGCTCTTCGAACGCTTTCTTTCCGAAGAACGCGGCGAATGGCCTGACATTGATCTCGATCTTCCCAGTGGCGACCAGCGCGAGCGCGTCATTCAATACTTGTACAAACGCTACGGCGAACGCGGCGCAGCCATGACTGCCAACGTCATTACTTATCGCAGCCGCATGGCTGGCCGCGAAATGGGCAAAGCGCTGGGTTTTGATCCCGAAACCCTCGAGAAAGTTTCCGCCGCCGTTTCTACCTGGGAATATCGCGACCAGAACGACACTTTCGATCACCGTTTTCGCGACGCCGGCCTCGATTTGAATCATCCCCGGCTACGCAAGTATTTTGAGTTGTGTGTCGCAGTGCAGGATTTGCCGCGCCACCTCGGGCAGCATTCCGGGGGCATGGTGATCTGCCAGGGCCAACTGGATTCCGTGGTCCCGCTCGAGCCCGCCTCCATGCCCGGCCGCGTGGTAGTGCAGTGGGACAAGGAAGACTGCGCCGATCTCGGCATCATTAAAGTTGATCTGCTCGGTCTGGGAATGATGGCCGTGCTGGAAGATTCTCTCCAGCTCATTGAGAATCACTATCGCGAGGAGGTGAGCCTCGCGCACCTGCCCGCCGACGATCCCGAGGTTTACTCAACATTGCAGAAAGCCGACACCATCGGCATGTTCCAGGTCGAAAGCCGCGCTCAGATGTCGTGCCTGCCGCGCCTGCGTCCGCAACGCTTTTATGACATCGTCGTGGAAGTCGCCATCATCCGTCCCGGCCCCATTGTTGGCCAGATGGTGAATCCTTATTTACAGCGCCGCCAGGGACGCGAGCCCGTCACTTACCCGCATCCCTCGCTCGAACCCGTTCTGAAGCGCACGCTCGGCGTGCCGCTTTTTCAAGAACAGTTGTTGCGCATCGCCATGGTGGCCGCCAATTTCAGCGGAGGCGAAGCCGAGGAATTGCGCCGCGCCATGGGATTCAAGCGCTCCCAGGCGCGCATGAAGGAAATCGAAGCCAGGCTGCGGGCAGGTATGACACAAAACGGCATCTCGCAGGAGGCGCAAGAGCAGATCGTTCTCTCCATTTCTTCGTTCGCGCTCTACGGGTTTCCCGAGTCCCACGCCGCCAGCTTTGCGCTCATTGCCTACGCCAGCGCTTACTTGAAATGTCATTATCTGGCCGCGTTCACCGCGGCTCTGCTCAACAATCAGCCCATGGGCTTCTATCGTCCGGCGACGATTGTGAAAGACGCCCAGCGCCACGGATTGAAAGTCCTGCCGATTGATGTGATGAAATCGGATTGGCAATGCGCGCTGGAGCAATCAGCAATCAGCAATCAGCATTCAGCTAGTTCGGTCGGCGGTCGTTGGTCGGCGGTCGTTGGCCAAACCGCTAGAAACCAGAAACTGGAAACTGGAAACTCGTCCCCCGCCCTCCGCCTCGGCCTGCGCTATGCTCGCGGATTGCGGGAAGATGCCGGACAGGCCCTGGTACACCAGCGCGCTCTCTCTCCTTTCACGTCCATCCGCGATCTCATTCATCGCGTCCCCGAACTGCGCAAAGATGAATTGAATACCCTGGCGGAAATTGGCGCACTGAACTCAATAGGACATCCACCACGGAGACACGGAGACACGGAGAAAACAAACAAATCAATCGAAGATCAGGAGTTAGAGACTTCCTCCGTGCCGGAGCCTGCCCTGAGCGCAGCCGAAGGGTGTCTCCGTGGTGAAATTTCTCTTCTCCGCCGTGACGCTCTCTGGCAAGTCGAACGCGCGGTGCGCCATTCCGGCCCATTGCTTGACGGCCTTTCCGAACCCGACGCGAAGTCCCCACTGCGTCCTATGAATGCCGAAGAACGTCTGGTAGCCGATTTCCGTGGTACTGGCATGACCGTCGGCCCGCATCCCATGGCCTATCACCGCGCGCGGATGAAAGCTCTTGGAGTTCACCAAGCCAGCGACCTCAAGCACATTCCCAGTGGACGTCATCTGCGCATTGGGGGATGCGTCATCGCCCGCCAGCGTCCCGGCACCGCCAAAGGTTTTGTCTTCTTGAGTCTGGAAGATGAAACCGGAGTGGCCAACGCCATCGTCAATCCTGATTTGTTTCAACAAAACCGGCTATTGCTGAGTTCTGAACAATTTCTGATGGTCGAAGGAATTCTGCAAAATCAAGACAACGTCATTTCGGTGAAGGCCCAACGCGTATCGCCACTCTCCATCACTCGCGCTGAAACCTCCTCGCATGATTTTTATTGATCGAAAACAAATGTTTCAGTGCGATTAATTTCTTCAATTCCGCACACATCCACAGCGAAGTGGTTTATCATCGATCTAATACTCGTCATACATTCTTGTGCGCCAACCGTAGCCGTGGGCCGCTTTGTATTCGGGTAATCATACTTCATCAACTGTATCCCTAAAGGAGTACTGCCATGCCCAAAGCAAAAACGCCCCGCGCCCGCACCCAATCCAACAAACAAGTCCTTACCATGCCGGAAGTGACATCGGCGGCCCAGGTCCGGAAGGCGTCCCCTTCGGCGAGCTCCCTAACATTGGAGCTCAAGGCTCAAATCCGCCAGCGCGCCTACGAGTTGTACCAGGAGCGAGGATGCACTCCCGGCCAGGAAAACGAAGACTGGCTCCGGGCCGAACGTGAAGTAATGGCACGTCAGAACCACAAGCAGAGCGCGTAATTTGCCGGCTCCATCGGGTCGGCCTTCGTCCAGAATGGGAAAACACCGCGTCTTCTGGGGTGATACAGTTGCTCCGGCGGGTAGTTTCTGAAAAAATGTCGAAGGCTCCCCTATGTCCCAACTCGGCAGTTTCGCCCTCCTGCTGGCACTGGCTCTAAGCGCCTATTCTTTCCTGGCAGGAATACTGGCGCTGGTGCGCGAAGGACCCAGTTCCGCCCGCCTGAGTGAGACCGCTCGCCGCGCCGGAATCGCCACTTTTGCTATCGTCTTCCTGGCAGCGTTAGTGCTGGTCACCGCTGCGTTCCAGGATAACTTCTCCATCGCCTACATTTTTCATCACAGCAACCGTGACCTTCCCGTGCCTTACAAGTTCGCGGTGCTGTGGTCGGGGCAGGAAGGCTCTCTGCTGTTTTGGTCGCTCCTGCTCTCGGCCTACGGCCTGGTGCTGCGGCTGCGCTACAAGACTGACCCGCGTTTGTTCGCTTACGCCTCGGTCATCATTGCGGCGGTACAGGTCTTCTTCCTATTGCTGCTGAACTTCGCCGCCCATCCCTTCGCCATCATGCAGGGTTCGCTCCCTGCCGATGGCAGCGGCCTCAACCCGCTGTTGCAATATCCCGAGATGGTGATTCATCCGCCTATGCTCTATCTCGGCTATGTCGGATTCACCGTTCCTTTTGCGTTCGCGCTGGCGGCCTTGATCATGCGCTATCCCGGCGAAAAGTGGATTCACATCACCCGCCGCTGGACCATGGTCACCTGGGGCCTGCTCACCTGCGGCATCTTCCTCGGCATGCATTGGGCCTATTCGGTCCTCGGCTGGGGCGGTTACTGGGGATGGGATCCTGTCGAGAACGCGTCCTTCCTGCCCTGGCTGACCGGCACTGCCTTTCTGCACTCCGTAATGATGCAGGAAAAGCGCGGCATGCTGAAAACCTGGAACATGTGGCTGATCTTCTCCACGTTTATGCTTTCGATCTTCGGAACTTTTCTCACCCGCAGCGGCGTAGTCAGTTCCGTGCATGCCTTTGCGCAGTCTTCGATCGGGGACTGGTTCGTGGGCTTTCTGGCGATCATATTCGTGACTTGCCTCTTCTTTTATGTGAAGAACCGTTCGCACCTGCTCAGTGAGCACAAACTGGAATCGCTGGTCTCGCGGGAATCAAGTTTCCTGTTCAACAATCTTCTTTTGCTAGTCGCCTGCTTCACTGTGCTCTGGGGGACTTTGTTTCCGGTGCTTTCAGAGTGGGTGCAGGGGACCAAAGTTACCGTCGGACCGCCATTTTTCAACCGCGTGAATATTCCCGTGGCTTTGCTGCTCCTTCTGCTGACGGCGCTGGGCCCGCTGCTGGCCTGGCGCAGGACTTCGACCGAGAGTCTGAAACGTAACTTCCGGTTTCCCGCGATCGGTGCCCTCGTGGTTGCGGCTGCGTTGGTCGCGTTCGGCATGCGTCCGTGGAAAGACGTTTCGTACTTCTATTCGCTGATGACCATCACCCTGGCCGTGCTGGTGGCGTTGACCGTGATCTCTGAGTTCGTGCGTGGCGGACGCGTCATCGGCCGTCACACTGGCCAGAATCTCTTTGCTTCCATGGTGCAGTTGACCCGCCGCAACACCCGCCGCTACGGCGGCTACATTGTCCACTTCGGCGTGATCGTGGTGGTGATCGGGTTCGCCGGCGCCGCTTTCAACCAGGATAAAGAGCAGGAGATGGGCTTCGGTGACAAGCTGACCCTCGGGCCCTACACCCTGGTTTGCCAGTCCTACACCCAGGACGACAATCCCAATTACGGCAGCGAGTGGGCGGTGATGAATGTCTTCAAGGGCGGCAAACATATTGCCACGCTCAATCCCGAGCGGCGCTTCTACAAAGCCAGTCAGCAAACTTCTACCATGCCTTCGATCCGTTCGAGCATCGGCAACGATCTCTACGTTGTCTATGAGGGTCAGAACCAAGACACCGGGCGGCCCATCATTCGAGCGCACTTGAATCCGCTGGTGATGTGGATCTGGGTTGGGGTGTGGGTCATGATCGTCGGCACCGTAGTTGCCATGATCCCAAATACCGCGCCGGTGCGAGTCATGGTTCCGGCCCGCGTTCAACCAGCCCAGGTGGGAGCGGGCGACTGATGATCCCCGCACCAGGCAAACGGGCCTTGCAGATCGTCGTGTTAGGTATCGCCATACCCATGGTGATGGGAGCGGGCGACCAAGCCGCGCGCTTTAACGATCTCGGCCATCGCATGATGTGTGTCTGCGGCTGTAGCCAGATTTTGCTCGAATGCAATCACGTGGGCTGTACCTACTCCGACCGCATGCGCGCGGAACTGGTGGCTGCTGTCGATCGTGGCGACAATGACGATCTCACGCTGCAATCTTTCGTCCAGAAGTACGGCCCTCCGGTGCTGGCCGCGCCCACCAAAACTGGGTTTGATCGTGTCGCCTGGGTTGCGCCGTACCTGGCGCTGGTCCTGGGTCTTGGGTTGGTCACCTTCATCATTCGTGGATGGAAATCGCGTACGCTGGTCCTGCCCGCCGACGCCCCGGCGCCAGTGCATGGCGTGGAACTTGACCGCTTCCGCGCTCAAGCCCGCAAGGAGACTGAAACGTGACCGTCACCCTCCTGGCTTGCATGCTCATCACCACCGCGACCCTGGTCTATGTTTTCTATCTGCCGGGAACGTTGTACCTTGGTCCGCGCAAGACCCGCCTGTCTTTTTTGCGGGAGCGCCGGGAAACGGTTTATGAGAACCTGCGCGATTTGAACTTCGAATTCAAATCCGGCAAGTTTCCCGACGCCGACTATCAGTCGATGAAGACGTCGCTCGAGGAAGAAGCAGCGGCAGTGCTGGCCGAGATCGCGCACCTGGAAGAAGCAGACCGAAATAATAAAAGAGGAGCAAAGGTTTGAAATCTTCGGCAATTGTCATCCTTATAATTTTCGCTCTTCTCCCGGCGCTCGCTGCGTCCCAAACTCTCACCGGCACGGTCACCAACGGCACCACTAACAAGCCTGCGTCCGGCGATGACGTGGTGCTCCTCAGTCTTTCGCAGGGCATGCAGGAAGCCGGCCGCGCCCAGACCGATGTCAAGGGCAGCTTCACCCTCAAGCTCGATGACGCGGGAGGGCCACATCTCGTTCGCGTGATTCATCAGGGAGTCACCTATCACCGCATGGCGCCTCCCGGAACCACATCCGTGGAAATCCAGGTTTTCGACGTTGCAAAAAAGGTCGCAGGCATTGGTGTAACCGCCGATGTGATGCGTTTTCAGGCCCAGGGAAGTGAGCTGGCGGGCATTCGTTTGTTTGCCGTGAATAACACTTCGAACCCGCCGCGCACCCAGATGAACGATCAGAATTTCGAGTTCTATTTACCTGAAGGCGCGCAGATCGACCAGTCCATGGCTGAGACGGCCGGAGGCCAGCCTATCAACTCCGCCCCGGTTCCGCAGAAAGAGAAAGACCGCTACGCCTTCATCTTTCCCTTGCGGCCGGGCGAGACCCAATTCCAGGTTTCCTTCCACCTGCCTTACCGCGGCCGGGTCAGCATCAACCCGAGAACCCTCTACGGTACCCAGCACTTTGTCGTCATGGTACCCAAGAGCATGCAATTCACCCCCGGGCAAGGCACGGCATTCGTGGCGATGAATGATCCGCGCCAGCCCGACGCCATCGTGCAGGTCGCGTCAAACACCACCGTCGGGCAGCCGCTCGACTTCAGCGTCTCCGGCACCGGAACGCTGACCGAGGGCGGAGATGACAGCGCCGGCGCCCCCACACCCGCCGGCGGCGCCGTTGCTGGACGTGATTCCCGCCCCGGCGGCGGCCTTGGCCCGCCGATTGACGCGCCCGATCCTCTGGAAAAATATCGCTGGTATATTCTTGGCGGCTTTGCGCTGGTGCTGGCCGCCGGGGCGATTTTCGTGGCAGGACGTTCCAGAATTACCGTGCCGGAGTTCGCTCCTTCGGATATTGAAGTCGCGGGCCTTCCCGTCGCTGCCAAACCTTCCGCCGCGAATCGCTCTGCGCTGCTGCTCGATGCCCTAAAGGAAGAATTATTTCAGCTCGAGGTTGAGCACAAGCAGGGCAAAATCTCGCAGCCGGAATATGAGAAAGCCAAAGCCGCGCTGGATCAAACACTGGAGCGGGCGCTGAAGCGCGGAGCAGCCAAGGTCACCTAGTGGCGTCCGCTTTTCTGTTGCTACTCCACTCGGTGCACCCGTGCTGCCAACTGCATCATGGCTTCTGCTTACATGCCCTTACCGCAGCTAAAGTCTCCCGCAATCGCAGGATAATCGGGAATCGGGCCAGCCTTCTGCGAATCAATGACCTTACGGAACTCTGCCAGCTCCTTCCCTTTTAGCTTCTGCCATTCCTCAATCGTCCCATTCATCGCCACGCACACCTGCTGAAACGACGTGACGGACCCCGCCGATGGAGCAAAATCAGCCCCATCCACCAGTGCCATCAGAGCGATCAGACTGTCGTTGACCGTCAGCAGAGTGCCCGTCGTGGGAGTATCCAGCGCTGAGAACGCCGCCTCGCCCTCGATTTCTCCGGCTTTCGCATCCAGTTCCTTGGCCGCTTTCGCAGCTGCGTCTCCCTCAGGCCGCTTGGCTAATTCCGCGAGGTGCGCGCGCAGGTCCTTCACTTGTTCCACCGCAGCGAAGTTTCGCCCCAGGGCAGCGGAAATCTTGAGTTGAAGGTCCAGTGCGCTCTGCAGTTGGTTCCGCTGGTAATTGACCCGCGGATCCATCTTCACCTCGAGCGGCTGGCGATACGTCCGGCCATCCACCGTCAACCGCACTTCATAAGTTCCCGGCAAGACCAGCGGACCCAGCGGCGGGAGCGGGGTCTCGCCGACGATCGCGGCGATTGGGTAGTTGTACGGAGTCTGCACGTGCAACGCCTGAGGATTGGAATAGCGCAGGTTCCACACAAATCGATGCATACCCGCGCCCTTCGCCAACGGTTCAGGATGGGCAATCCAATACTCGGCGATTTGCAGCGGCTGCTCATGCATCTCCGGCAACGGCGCACTCGAAAAGCCACGAATTAGCTTCCCCTCCTGGTCGTGGATCTCGAGCTGGACGTCTCCGCTCGCTGCCCCGGGAAGAAAGTAATTAATGACGGCGCCATCGGGAGGGTTCTTCCCCGCTGGTATTTCAGGCGGCAACGGCGTGTTCTGATTCTCATCGCGCCGCACTCGAATAGCTGGCCGCGGAGCAAAGAGGACAGCCTCCGTCACCTTCGATTGCGCATCAATCTGCCGTAGCGGCGACAAATCATCAAGAATCCAGAACGCGCGTCCATAAGTGGCCGCCACCAGATCGCCTTGCTCAATCGCCAGATCGTGCACCGCCACCATCGGCATATTCAGCCGTAAAGACTGCCAATGGCCCCCGCTATCAAAAGAAACATACACTCCCTGCTCCGTTCCCGCATACAGCAGGTTCTGCCGTACCGGATCTTCGCGCACTGCACGAACAAAATGGGTTTCCGGAATCCCGCTCACGGTTTCCTGCCACGTCTTGCCGAAGTCGTGAGTTTGTAAAATGTGCGGCCGCAAATCATCCAGAGGATTCCGATTGACCGCCACATATGCCGTCCCAGCGTCAAAGTGCGATGCCTCGATGAGAGATACCATGCTCCACTCCGTCACCGCCGCCGGCGTGACGTTCTGCCAGGACGTGCCGCCGTCCTGTGTGACTTGCACCGCACCGTCGCTGGTGCCCGCCCAGATCACGCCCTCTTTCACCGTCGAAGGAGCAATCGTCATGATCGTGCCGAGCACTTTCTTGGGGTCCTTTTCGTCCGGCGGGACCCTGGTCAGCTCAGGGCTAATGGCGTCCCAGCTGGTGCCTCCATTCACCGTCTTCAGAACAAATTGCGTTCCCAGATAAAGCAGGTGTGGGTCCTGCGGCGAGAACACCATGGGGGCATTCCAATTAAAGCGGTACTTGGCTGCGAATGAGATCGGCGCCGGCGAGATATTCCTCACCTGCCCGGTCTTCTTCGACATGCGGACCACGCTGTTCACGCTGTCGCCGGGGCCGGCGTTGTAAACCACATCTGGGTCAATCGGATCAGGGATCGTATATCCGCTCTCCCCCGGCCCGACCGGAAACCAGTCCCGCCCGGTGATTTGTCCATCATTGCCGCGGCTCGCCGTGCCCACCGTTCCACTGTCCTGCTGCGGTCCATACACCCAATAGGGATAGGCATGATCGGTCGCCACCCGGTAGAACTGGCCCGTAGGTTGGTTGTACCAGGTCGTCCAGGACTCACCTCCGTTCATGCTGATCGTCGCGCCCTGGTCCACCCCCAGCATGATGCGCTTCGAGTTCGCCGGATCGATCCACATGGTGTGGTAATCGTCGCCGCCCGGAGACCCTTTTATGACGGTGAATGTCTTCCCGCCATCAGTCGAGCGATAGAGTGATTGCTTGGGTAGGTACACCACATCGGCATTCTGCGGATCGACAAAGATTTCGCTCATGTACCAGTAACCCGCAATCCGATCATCGGTGGTGGCCCGATGCCAGTTTGCTCCGCCGTCGTCCGAGCGGAATAAACCGTTGTTCTTGTCTTTGGCCTCAATAATGGCGTACACCCGCTGGCCGCGCGTGCCCGGAGCCACCGCCACTCCAATGCGGCCCCAATCGCCGGAGGGCAGTCCGTGACCCGTGATCTGCGTCCACGTGACACCTTCGTCGCTCGACTTATAGATTCCGCTGCCGGGGCCAAATGCCGTCTCTGCCGATCCGCCGGGCTTGCGAATGGCATGCCACAGCGCAGCAAACACGATCTTGGGGTCACCGGGGGCAAAGCACAGGTCAACCGCTCCGGTCGTGTCATCTTTGAAGAGGACTTTTTTCCACCTCCGGCCGCCGTCCGTGGATCGGAAAACCCCGCGCTCCGTGTTCGGCCCAACGC
>JBKQLO010000124.1:0-27596 GCA_052147055.1 Terriglobales bacterium | reverse complement strand
AAGGGAATATTGAGGGACTGCTGAAGCTTCGAGATGCAGCTTTGCAACTGGGGATCAGCTTTCCAACGATTAAGCAGTGGATTTACAAGAAGAAGATTCGAAGCAATCGGACTGCGGGAGGACATCACCGTATCCCGCAGAGCGAAGTGGACCGATTGCTTTTCAGAACCCGTGGCAAGACCGAGCAACAACGCAAAGAAGAAATCCGGCGCGTGAGCGGTCGTAATCAGCTAGTGGGACGAATTGAGTCCGTGCAGATTAGCGGTTTGATGGCTGAGGTCAGGGTTTCAATCGGTGGTCAGCAAATCACGTCGATTATCACGGCACGCTCTGCCAGAGAAATGCAGCTGAAGCGGGGACAGACTGCCGCAGCCCTCATAAAGGCTACCGAAGTAATGATCTTGCGGGTTTGACTCATGTGGCGATCCAGTGTGCTGAAACTCAAACCTCCACTCTGGCAAAACTCCCTCCGCCGCATACCGCTGCTCACAAACTCGGCCACCAACGGCTGAACTTCCGCGCGGGTACGTCGCCTGGGCGCTGACAACTCTGTTCTTGCGGTCATCCGGACACTTCAACACAGACCCCTGCCTGTCGAACAGGTGTGTTGGTCAGACGCTTACATTTCACTTGCACTATTTGGGCACCCCTAATAATGACTGAAAGGCCTGATCACCACGAACGTGTGATCTGATACCCGCAGTGCCAACGATCCTTCAACCACAGGCTGTCGAAGCTCATCCAGTAATTGATTCCGACTATGGACTCTTCTCCGCATTGCGGCTAAAAAGATTGACACCGGTTCGCGTGGGGTATCAACGAAAAGTTCCAATCAGAAGCTCTGACAAGAACAAGGTTTTGAAATTCAAGCGGGAGGAATTGTGATTTCCAAGAGGCTAACGGTTTTGGTGTGCTTAGTGGTTATGATTGGCGGCCGCGCTCTATGTGCTGCGCAGAGCGAAGGGTTCTTCGCAAGCTGGGAAGATCGGGTGCGCGCCACGCTGGCGCAGCAGCCTTCTTGGCCCATCCCTGTGGTCACGGCATCGTCAGGCCTGTTGCAAGTCGCTCGCACCGATTTCGTCCGCCAGATCGCACCCGCGGGCACAGACACCTGGAACTACGACAACACCAAGGGCTTCAATGTGGTGCCCTGGTATAAGTTTGAATTCGACGCGCTGCTGCCGCCCTATATCCAGCACAACTCGAAGGCCGAGGATGGCTTTGGCGATGTTTCCCTTTCGCTGAAGTACCGTTTGGTAGCGGCCAATGAAGAGGGCGGAAATTATTCGGTGAGTGTTTCTCTCGCTGGCACCATGCCGACCGGCAGCTTCAAGAACGGAAGTCTCGCAGCCACGATTTCGCCCACTCTATGCGCAGGCAAGGGCTTCGGAAAGTTCGATGTGCAATCGACGTTGGGCGCAATTCTGCCCGCGGACGACACGACGAAGCTTGGCCGCGTCGTGGTGTGGAACACGGTGACGCAGTATCAAATCGGCAAGTATTTTTGGCCGGAGATCGAGAACAACGCAACTTTCTACCATGGCGGCGCCAACGATGGTCGCGTCCAGAACTTCGTCACGCCAGGAGTGATGGTTAGCAAGTTTAAGTTGGAACGCGATCCTCGCAACCGTCTCGCTCTGATTTTCGGTGGAGGAATGCAGATCGCAACCTCACAATTCCATACCTACAATCATGGGCTTGTACTCACGGCGCGGATGCTGTTTTGAGATTCCGCTGTGGGACTTAGCGCGCCGCGCATTCCTTCCCGATGGTCTTGATCGAGGTGATGGTTAACGTCACCGAGGACGGAGAACCCATTCTTGCGAAGGCGTCGGAGCTCGTGCTCATCGAAGGTGACTCCTTCCCGGTCACTTCCACTTGCTGTCCCAAGTAACGGCGGAGCTTTATTTTTCCTGTAGCCTGAAGTTCATAAGTCATGCTTGGATCGACCTTCGTCAGTATGTAATCGCCAGTAGCCCTACCGACGCATCCCTGCACGGTGACCTGTCCTTTGGAATCGTTTGATTTGTGCTGGCTGGGGTCGCCTGGATTGCTGTCCTGCGCCAGAAGAAAGCTGCCCGAAAGCAGCACGGCGAACAATAATTGTTTCATAAACATTCCTCCTCATCCGGCTTTCCTAGAAGCCGGTCGTCTCATATTGCAAGACTGCCAGGGCGAGGCGGTAATCGTAGGCCGCCTGAGCGTTGCTGATCTGGGCTTGCGTCTGCTGGAGTTGTGCTTGACTCAACTCCACAATGGAACTTAGCCCTAAGCGATAACGCGTCTGGGCAAGATCGAGCGCCAGGTTCGACTGATCCAACAATTGCTGAGTGACGCTGAGTCGCGCGTAAGCTGTATTCGCATTGAGCCAGCCGGTGCGCACATCGCGTGCGATCCGGTTGCGAAGATCCAGCAGACGGTCGTGCACCGCTTGCGCTCTCAGACTCGACTCCCGCGACCTTGCCGCGAAGAGAAAACCGTTAAACAAAGGGATCTCAACGTTGACACCTACCGCGCCATACCAGCTGGAGAGAACCGGGTTTCTGACAGGTGTGTCCCCCACGGCACCCATGGCACGGATATTTGGCAGAAACAAATCGCGTTCGGCTGCGTGGAACTTTTGAGCGGATTGCTCCAGGAATCCCAGCGATAATACTTCCGGGCGCGTCGCTAGTGCCTGGGAAATAAGATCATCCACATTGCTGGAAGGCGCAGTAATGGCGGTCGCGTCCTCGACTAACTGAAAAGTCTGCGTGCCTGAATAGCCCAGAATCATAGCCAGCGTGGCGAGCGCTCCGTTCTCGTTGTTCTCCGCGTCCAGGACAAGCAGCTTGGCTTGAGCGAGGTTGACGTTGGCAAAGCTGAAATCCAGTTCAGACCTCAGCTTGCTTTTGAACAATGCTTCTACCTGATCAGTAACGTTCTGCCGAGCACGTACGGTTTGCTGAGCCACGGTCAGCACTGCTTGCGCTTGCAACGCGCCGTAAAAAGCTTGATCCACAGCCAGAAGAATCTGCTCTTTCGTAGCCGCGGCATTTTGATCCTCGGCTTTGGCCGCGAGGTTGGCACTGGAGACCAAATTCGTGGTGCGTCCGAAGTCCGTGATCAACTGACTTACCCAGACACCGGCGGCGGCGCGCTCATAGATGATGGGATTGTTGAGTCCACCAGCGGTGATGCGGCTGTTGTCTTTGGAATCTACGCCTGTCAGGTCGCCGGTTGCGGTTGGCCACAGGTTTGAACGCACTTCCCGCGCGACTTGGTGGGAGGCCAAAGCCGTCAGCCGCGCCACCGAGATTTGCGGGTTGTTCTGCAACGCGAGCGCCTCTGCTTGTTTCAATGACAGAGGTATTTGTGTCCCCGGATTGGCCGAAGACTGATGCCCATCCGGAGCCATAGAGGGCGCCGTATTCTTGGGAAACGGCCGCGGCACCGGGGCCGAAGGCAAGCTCGGTGCCGTTTGCGGTTGATCAATCTTCAAGTCTTGCGGATATCCCGCATACGACCCCAGCGCGACGCACACCGCAGTGCGAACTATTAAGAGTGATCTCGTCTTCATGGTTGTACTTATAACCTCAGCCTTGCGTGGCTGGCGCCGGCTCTTCTTCTCGCCGATGGATCAAGAGGTACGCGGCGGGCACGATAAAGACGGTCACAATGACCGACATCGTGAGTCCTCCAATAATGGCCCGCGCCAGTGGAGCATACTGTTCGCTGCCAGCCTCTAGCGCAAGAGCCATCGGAATCATGCCAAGAATCGTCGCCAAAGAGGTCATTAGGACTGGCCGCAAACGCACACGGCAGGCAGTCGCTACCGCTTCCTCAATCGGCATGCCTTCTCTTCTCAGAGATCGCGTGAACTCCACGATAAGGATGCTGTTTGAGACCACGATCCCGGTCATCATGATGACTCCCATTAGCGACATGACATTGACGGTCGTATGCGTTGCCAGCAGAAACAGAATGACGCCCGTGATGCCCGGCGGAATGGCCAGCAGGATGATCAGCGGATCAATGAACGAAGAGAACTGCGCCATCAGGATCAGATAAACCAGGATGACCGACAGTATGAGACCGATGCCAAAACTCTTGAACGACTGCCGCATGCCCTCCACGGAACCGCGCATAGTGACGCGCACGTTCTCGGGCAATTTGGTGTTGGCGATCACTTTGTCCACCTTGCTGGCCAGACCTCCAAGATCTTCACCAGTCGGCGCCACATATACATCGATGACGCGCCGAATCTGGTAGTGGTCCACCTCGGTGGGCGTGTTGATCATTTCCAGGTCCGATACGGCTTCGAGGTCGGTGGAGTTCATGTTGCCCGCGGCGTGCAGAGGTATCTGCTTGAGGTCGGTAATCGAATGGACCTGCGTTTCCGGATACTGCACTGTGAGCATGTAATTGTTCCCGTTGCTGGGATCAACCCAATAGCTCGGAGCAATCATGCCGTCGGAAGATAGCGCCGTAATCACATTGTCGATAATTTCTTGCGACGATAACCCAAGGCGCGCAGCCATCTCGCGATTCACATTGAGCCGGATGCCTGGGTAGTCCAAGTCCTGCGGAATGAGCACGTCGCTAACTCCGTGGATGCCACGAACCTTCTGCGCGATTTCAGTCGCCAGAGCATAGGCCTGCTTCTGGTCGTTGCCACTGACCTGGATATCGATAGGAGCGGGTAAGCCCAGATTGACAACCGAATCCACCAGTCCTCCCGATTGAAAGTAAGTCGAAAGCTCTGGCACATCGTCCGCCAGTTTTGTACGCACCCGGCGCATGTATTCATAACTGCCAACCGCGTGTCCCTTTTTAAGGCTGACCTGTACGAAGGCCGTGTGCTGTCCCGAATTGCTGGTATAGATCGCCGAGAAATCTGGAGTGATTCCGATATTCGAAACAATCATGTCCAGATCTCGCGGCGAGACAACCTCACGAATATCCTCTTCAACATGTTTGATGTACTGATTGGTCAATTCGAGACGTGTGCCCGTAGGAGCCTTGATATTGATCACGAATTGGCCGGGGTCGGTCCGCGGGAAGAAGCCCAGGCCCAGGAGCGGATAGAGCGCGAAACTAAACAGGCAGATGCCGAGGATTCCGATGAACGTTGTTAATGGCCGCAGGAGACTGCGCCGCACGGCGATGTCGTAGTGCATCAGCATGCGGTCGTAGCGGCGATTAAACCACCGGACAAAACGTGCGAATGCGCTATTCCCTGTGTGGTGCGCCGCTTCGCCGTGCGGTGACTTGATAAAGTGAGCACAAAACAGGGGCACCACCGTCATTGCTACCGCGTAGGACGCAAACAAGGAAAAGACAACCGCGGCGGCAAGCGCGGTGAACAGGAATCTGCTCACGCCATAGAGAAAGACGACCGGGAAAAAGACAATCGCCGTGGTGAAGGTGGCAGCAAGCACGGGCATTGCCACTTCGCGGCCACCCTTCTCGGCGGCGATTTCGGGCGTTTCTCCCAGCTCCAGATGGCGAAAAATGTTTTCCAGCACAACCACCGAATTATCGATCAGACGCGAGAATGCCAGCGCGAGTCCTCCGAGGACCATGGTGTTGATCGATCCGCCGCTCGCGTTAATCGCAAGGAACGCAGCCAGCGCAGATAGAGGAATCGAGAGCAGCACCGCTAATGTAGCGCGGAAGTTGCCGAGAAAAATCAGGATCATCAGAGCGGTCAGCACCAGACCAATACCGCCTTCGCTGCCTAGGTTCGATATCGCCGTTTTCACATAGAGTGACTGGTCGAACACGACCTTGGTGGTGAGCGACTTGGGCACGTCGAGCAGATCGCCCACAGCCGTCTTGATGCCGTTGACGATGGCGATAGTGTTACTGTCGCCGCCCTGCTTGAGAATTGGGAGATAGACCGATCTTTGCCCGTCCACGCGCACAATGTTTGTTTGAATGGCGGCAGCGTCTTCGGCGTGGCCGACATCGGCTACCATCAATTCCGCGTTGCCTTCGGATTTCAGCGGCAGCCGATTTATTTCATCGGTTGTGGGAAGCTGACTGTTGGTGTAGATGTTGTAATCCTTGGGGCCGATCCGCACATCGCCGGCCGGCAGGATCGTGTTGGCATCATTCACGGTGCGCACGACGTCCATCAGGCTCAACTGGTGGGCTTGCAACTTTACTGGGTCAACGTAGACCTGAATCTGCCGGTACTTGCCGCCGAACGGCTGAGGCACCGAGGCGCCTGGCACGTTGGCAATCTGATTGCGAACGTTGAACTGTCCCAGATCATGCAATTGCGTCTCATTCAGTCCCTGTCCCTTTAAAGTGATCAGGCAGACCGGCAGACTGGAAGCGTCAAACTTGAGCACCACTGGCGGTAGCGTGCCCGGGGGCAATCGCCGCAATTGCGCCATCGCCAGGTTGGAAATGCCGCTTACCGCCGCGTCGGGATTTGTCCCCGGTTGGAAATAGATCTTAATCAGACTGACCCCGGTCAACGAACGCGACTCGATATGGTCGATGCCGCTTCCCAGGGTAAAAAACCTCTCGAAGGGATTGGTGATGTTGGCTTCAATCTGTTCCGGGGGCATGCCGGAATAAAACGTTGCCACCACTACGACGGGAATATTGATGTTGGGAAACAGGTCGACCGGCATACGCGCCACCGTGGTCACCCCAACGACGGCGATGATCAGACAGATCGTGATGATGAAGAACGGATACCTGATCGCAAAATCCGACATCCCTAGTGCGCTCCCATGACGTTAAATTGAAGGCAATGCACCGGACTGGCTTTCCTCATACCGCGTTCTCCTTCGGATTGACTTCTTCGCTTCGGTGCATGAGCAGGTACGCTGCCGGAACGAGAAACAGCGTCACCAGAAAAGAGAGGCTCAGTCCCCCGATGATGGCGCGCGCCAGCGGTGCATATTGTTCGCTGCCCGCCTCGAGCGCAAGAGCCAGGGGAATAAGTCCGAGCAGCGTCGCGAATGTAGTCATCATGATGGGACGAAGACGAACATGGCAGGCGTTCTTCAGCGCCTCCAGCAACGGCTGTCCCTGCCGCCGAAGTTCGCGCGCGAATTCCACGATCAAGATCGAGTCTGACACCACGATGCCGGTCATCATCATGACGCCCATCAGAGACATGACGTTCACCGTAGTGCGGGTGATCAACAGGAAAAGAATTACCCCCGTGAATCCGGGAGGCACTGCAAGCAAGATCAGGAACGGATCCTTCACCGAAGCGAACTGCGCCATGAGAATCAGATACACCAGAACGATGGAGAGTCCCAGACCGATGCTGAAGCTTTTGAACGACTGCCGCATGCCCTCCACCGATCCGCGCATCGTCACCCGCACGTTGGGCGGCAATGTTGTTCCGTCAATCAGGTATTGCACTTGTTTGGCAAGACCGCCAAGGTCATCCCCGGCGGGCGACACGTACACGTCGAAGACGCGGCGCAGCTGATAGTGATCCACCTCGGTCGGCGTGTTAATCGTCTTCATATCGGAGACCGCCTCGAGGTCCGTGGAATTCTCGCTGCCCCGGGAGCGCAGCGGAATCGATTTCAGGTCTAACATCGATTTGACCTGCGATTCCAGATATTGAACTGTAAGCATGTAGTTATTGCCGTTGTTGGGATCGACCCAGTAACTGGGAGCGATCATGCCATTGGAGCTAAGCGCCGTGATGACATTGTCAACGGTTTCCTTCGACGATAACCCCATGCGTGATGCCATCTCGCGTTGCACATCGAGCTGGATCCCGGGGTAGTCAAGGTCCTGGGGGATGAGCACATCACTTACGGTTTTGAGCGCTTTGATTTTCTTCGCCAGGTCGGAAGCAGTTTTCAACGCTTCGCGCATGTTGTTTCCGCTCACTTGAATATCAATGGGTGCAGGCAGGCCAAGGTTTACGATCGAATCCACGAGGCCGCCGGTTTGGAAGTAAGTGGAAAGCTCGGGTAAGTCAGCCGCCAGCTTCGCGCGCACCCGATTCATATACACGAAACTGCTTAGCCTGTGACCTTCCTTGAGACTGACCTGCACGAAGGCCGTGTGCTGTCCGGAATTGCTGGTATAGATCGCCGAAAAGTCCGGCGTGATGCCGATATTGGAGACGATCAGATCCAAGTCGGTGGCCGGAACCACCTGCCGTATGTCTTGCTCGACGCGATGGATGTACTCGTTCGTCAACTCAAGACGAGAGCCGGTCGGGGCCTTGACGTTGATGACAAATTGTCCCGGGTCGGTACGCGGAAAAAATGACACTCCCAGCAGCGGCGAAAGCCCCAGGCTCAAACAAAAAGCCCCCATAATGATAGCCACAGTGAGTTTCGGCCGCGCCAGACTCGCCGCAAGCGTACTGTCATACGTCTTCAAGATGGCGTCGTAGGCACGGTTAAACGGGCGCAGAATCCGGTGCAGCAAACCTTCGCTGCTGGTTTCTCCCCCAATTTCATGCGGGGCACGAATGAACTGAGCACAAAAAAGCGGGACCACACTCATGGCCACGAAATACGATGCGGCGAGGGAAAGGACCACACCCAGAGCCAGCGCGGTAAACAGAAAACGGCTGACCCCGTAAAGAAAGACCACCGGAAAAAAGACAATCGCGGTCGTGAGCGTGGCCGCCAGAACGGCCAACGCAACTTCCCGGCCTCCTTTCTCGGCTGCATACGCAGAAGATTCGCCCATCTCCAGGTGGCGGAAGATATTCTCCAGTACCACCACTGAGTTATCGATGAGCCGGGAAAGCACCAATGCGATGCCGCCCAGCACCATGGTGTTTATGGTTCCGCCGCTCGCATTCAGCGCCAAAAATGCCGCCAGGCAAGACAAGGGAATGGAAAGCATGACCGAGAACGTGCCGCGAATGCTACCCAGGAAAAAGAGAATCATGACTGCCGTCAGCAACAGACCGATGCCGCCCTCGTGCAAGACGTTCCAGATCGCCGTCTTCACGTAGATGGACTGATCGAACACGACCTCGGTTACTAGCGACTTGGGCACGTCGAGCAGATCGCCCACGGACTTCTTGATCCCGTTAACGATAGCTATGGTGTTGCTGTTCCCGCCCTGTTTGAGAATTGGAAGATAGACCGACCTTTGCCCGTCCACCCGAACGATGTTGGTCTGGATGGCGGCTCCATCTACCGCGTGACCGACATCCCCGATCATCAACTCAGCGTTGCCTTCGGACTTCAGGGGCAGCCGATCCATTGCCGCGGTGGTGGGTAACTGACTGTTGGTGTAGATGTTGTAATCCTTCGGACCGATCCGCACATCACCGGCGGGTAAGATAGTGTTGGCGCCATTCACCGTGCGCACTACATCCATCAGGCTCAACTGGTGGGCCTGCAGCTTGAGCGGGTCAACATAGACTTGAATCTGCCGGTACTTGCCGCCGAAGGGCTGCGGCACAGAGGCGCCCGGCACGTTGGCAATCTGGTTGCGAACATTAAACTGCCCTAGATCGTGCAGTTCCGTCTCATTCAAGCCCTGGCCCTGCAACGTAATTAAACAGACCGGCAGACTGGAAGCGTCGAACTTAAGCACTACCGGCGGAAGCGTCCCCGGCGGCAAGCGCCGCAATTGCGCCATCGCCAGATTCGAGATGCCACTGACGGCTGCGTCCGGGTTGGTCCCGGGCTGGAAGTAGACCTTGATCAGGCTGACTCCAGTTAATGATCGTGACTCGATGTGGTCGATGCCGCTCCCCAGAGTGAAAAAACGCTCGAACGGGTTGGTGATGTTAGCTTCGATCTGCTCCGGCGGCATGCCCGAATAAAACGTCGCCACCACCACCACGGGGATGTTGATGTTGGGGAAGAGGTCCACCGGCATGCGAGCCACGGTGGTTACGCCGACCACGGCGATGATCAGGCACAGCATGATGATGAAAAACGGATATCGGATGGCGAAACCGGGCATGTCTAATGCGCTCCCTGTTCCGTTGTGTACTTCTCATCTGCCATCGCGCTCATCTTGGGGTCGACATGCTGTCCGGGCCGGTACGCCCCAAGGTTGCCCACAATAACTCGATCGCCCTCATTCAGCCCCGATAGGACTTGAATTCGATCGGAGCCTTCGATTCCCGTCCGAATCTCGCGCTCTTCCACATGGTTCTGGGGATTGACCAGAAGCACGGTGGTCTTGCCTTCCCCTCGATTGATGGCCTGCAGGGGAAGGGTCAAAGCGTTCGGATCGTTCTGAACCCGTAATGCTACCTCCGCGTACATTCCGGGCGTCAACTTATAGTCCTGGTTCGGCACGTCCACTTCGACCTGCATGGTACGGGTCGACCGGTCGAGCGAACTGGTTGAGCGCGTGACCTTGCCGGAGAAGTGCTCGTCCGTTGCCTTCACGCGGATATCAGCCGGCTCACCATCATGCACGCTGGCAGCCAGAGACTCAGGTACGGGAATTCGCAAACGCAATACACTCACCTGCGAAAGTTTCACGACTGGCGCCGAACTCACGTTGGAAGTGCCCGCCTGGATGAGAGAACCTGTGTCGGCGTACCGCCAGGTGACAACACCGTCGAAGGGCGCCGTAATTCGTGAGTATTCAGATAGAGCGGCATAATGCTGTTGGTCAGCCTGCGAGACTTCCAACTGCTGCCGGGAAGCTGACAACGCCGACTTGGCGCCTTCCACCTGTGCCTCCGAGGATCGATCTTTGGCGGTCGCGTCGTCGAGTTCTTGCTCCGCGATAAGGCCGGGACGCGCCTCCGATGCCTGTCTCAATCGCACAGCGGCAGCATGCAGCGCTGCGTACTCCGCTTCCGCGCGGCTTACCTCATTTTGAGCGTGAGTGATCTCCTCTTGACTATGGCGCACACCCGCGGCGGCAGCTTGTAATTGCGCCATTAACTCCGGAATCTCAAGAACGGCGAGTACCTGGCCCTTGTGGACGTGGTCGCCGATGTCCACGTTGATATTACGGATGTAGCCGGCAACCTTCGCGTGGAGTTCCACTTCCTGGTAAGGCAGGAACTCGCCGGCAATGGAGAGCGTGTTGGAAAGCGGCGTGCGCCGAACTTGTACGACTGCGGCAGGGAGAGGTGCGTCGGCGGACACAAGTGGAGAGGAGCCGCCGGAATGCCCGCAGCCTTCGGCAGCACTCAGACAGACCGCGATCAGAGCAATGGCCGCCACTCTTCCATCGAGAATTAAAGATGATCCTATACGCATGCCCACAGTCACCCATTTCGAACTTAGCGCTGGCAAAATAGTGGTCGGCCTTACAAAATTCGGGCCGACAGACTCACGCCGTACGATGCACCGCTTTCCCTCCCTGCGCCCGAACTTTGACGTTGAGGATTCTCGCACTGAGCCCGGACCCGATCAAGCCACGCCGACGGGTTGGGACTGATTGTACGAAGCAGGGGTTGGCAAAACGTCGAACTTAGCAGGAAGGAGAAGGAGGAGGAGGGCGATTGTAAAGCCACGTCTCAAAGTTCAGATTGATGGATGGGACCACCGCCAATTCAGTACGAACGGAAGGGCGCGGCGGTTGAAAGAGCGTGAAACTGGAAGCGGGAGCCATCCACTGGAATCCGTCGCCAAGCAGGTGCTGCCGCTGGCCATCCCGGGACTGCGATTTTACAGTGGTGGTCTTCCGGACTTCTGGATGGACTCCTGGACCTAGTACTGTGTAACGAGTAGCAAGGCTTACCGTGAGAGCGCAGATGGCTAGAAGAACTACTGCGATCCGGCAAGCCGACGCGAAGCTTACTCGTGCCCGAGAATCTCCTGGCAAACTCATCTCAAATCCATGCGCGGATCGAATGCCAGCAAATTATACATGAGCACCCAAGGACAGCCAGATCACGCAAGTCACCGGTGGCCATTGGTTTTGACGCTCGGAGGCCGGCTCAGGTTGCAATTCCGAGTTTCGCAGCAGACGGAAGCGAGCGCCGACCAGGCGATCACTTGCGCAGTTGTGCAGAATAAGGAGTGCCCCGGATGATCGGCCCAGTTCCAAAACGGGAAATAGCTTGACACCGAACTCGCTGTAAGAGTATGTAGGGCGGTTAAATCCAGCCTATCTGTTTAGATAGGCAGCTACATGTTTGTATCGGTCCAATGATCGCAAATTCGTCTCGGAGGCTATCCCAAGTGAAAAAAACCGTCTCACGTTTGATCTTTTTGATTTCCGTGCTTGCTCTGGCGTTTACGGCTATGGCCCAGGCGCAGGAGAACCACACAGCCAATAACAACCCTCTCGCGCTACTGCTTCAGTCCAAGGGGATTTTGTCTCCCGACGAGGTCGCCATGGTCAGTCAGGCGTCTTCCCCGGAGGAAGCTAACGCGCGCCTCGCTCAATTGCTCGTGGAAAAGGGCCTGATCAGCCAGCAGGAGTACACGGCCACGGTCGAACCCGTAAACACGCGCTTGTCCGGACCCCATTTTCTAAACGCCGTGCTGCACCCCTGGAGTTCTGCGCAGTCCGCTTCGGCTTTGCAAACAAACCCAGGGGCTCCGCCGCCTCCGCCTTTCATTTCGGCGGTTGCGCCCGTGCGGGTACTGCCCATTGACCTGCCCAAACAAGGGGGCCTTATCCCGGATATCCACCTCGGAAGCGGGGCCAACGTGAAGCTCTATGGCTTCTTCAAGGCCAGCGCCATCGAAGATACTGCGTCGAGCGGTGGTCCCACGTTTGGCGACCAGGACTGGCCGCTTCCCATGCTGATCGGCGGCGATACCGGCCCCACCTCCGACCCTAGTTTCCATCTGAAAGCTCGCAGCGCCCGCGCCGGTGCTCAGTTCGAATGGGTGCCAAAACATTCTGACTTCACGATTACCGCCAAGGTGGAAGCAGACTTCGAGGGCGACTACACCGACGTCAGCAACCGGAACATCAGCAGCGTCCGTTCCAGCCAGTTTGACCTCCGGCTCGCTTACATGCGGCTGGACCACAAGCTGGGCGACCTACCCTGGTTCGCCGAGTTCGGGCAGGATTGGAGTCTGATGTCTTCCTCGCTCCCCAGTCTGTTCGAGACGACCGGTTTGGGCGTCGCCATGGGCAGCATGTATGAGCGCATCCCGCAATTCAAGACCGGCGTTCAATTCCACGCTGGGAGTTTGAAAATCCAGCCGGAATTCGCCATTGTCCTGCCGGTCGCCGCTTCCTCCGCCCTCACCGAGGATCAAAGGACGCGTTTTGGAGACCGCGCAGGCTCTGACTCCAACCAGCCTGGCGTGGAATCCAGAATCGTGTTCCAGTTCCCGCTCTCGCATAACTGGAAAGGCGTGGCGCCGGCACAGTTTATCGTGAGCGGCCACCATGCCCGGATGAATGAAATCATCCCCCACGCGGCGCAGGCAGCAACCAGTGTGACTTGCACGGTTCTGCCCTGCACCATCTCAATCTTTACCACTGCCACCACTCCCAATCTCGGATTCACTACTTCGACGGCCATACTGAATGCCACCAACAACGCCACTTGCGCCACGGCGTCCTGCACTCTGGAGCAGTTGTTCCCCATCGGCACCCAGGTTGGCAACCCGCAGAATGTCTGGACAGCTGAGTTGCAACTGCCCACCCCGTGGGTAACGTGGGTCACGAAGTTCTACAAAGGCGATGACCTGCGATTCTTCTTCGGCGGCCAGCTCAACGACGTCTGGTCGAATCTGGTCAGTAACAACCTGTTCGAAGTCGGGAACGGTGTTTCCGAAAGCGGACGGGCCATCTTGTTCGGCTGCGCAGGTGGAACCATTACCGGCCAGCCCGCCGAGACGATCGATTGCCAGGGCACGCCTGTCCAATCCGCCAAACTTCAGCCCGTCGGCGGAGTGGGTGGGTTCACGGAGTTAAGCTTCCCGCTCTCGCGCATCTTCCACGCCGATCCAGAAGGCCATAATGCAGGATGGGTACTCCATATGCAGTACGGCACCGATCGCGCCAAGGCTTCGGACGCCCGCGCCGCGGGTTCAAACGGCTTGGCTCGCACTGACCTCGACACCGTTTCGCTCACCTACAAGTTGAACTCATGGGTGTCGTTCGTCAATGAAACCAGCTACATCGTTACGCGCGCCGCCACGGCTGACAGCAAACTGTTTGAGGGCCGGCACGTGACTCAAGCGCACGATTGGCGACAAGAGTTCGGACCAATATTCACGTTCTGAGCTTTGTTTCAACCGTAAGACCACCGGCCCGGAAAAGGAGAGTAAGCCAAAACCGGGCCGGCGGCGTCCCGAAGGGAAGAGCCCGCTCAAAAGGTTGAGAGGCTGTTTAGCCTTGTTCGTTTTGTGTCCGTACCACTTTGGATAGTCCCGTGCCAAACAATCGACGCGGGACCATCCTTTCTTGGTTTTACGGCAAGTAGTAACGGAACGAGGTGAAGACCATCCCGTCCAGGCCTTCCGGCGAGATTCCTGCAGGCCCAGTAGAGTTGGCGCCAGACCAGGTCTGACGAGTTACATAGGAGTACTGCGTCCCGAACCGGAACCTGCCCTTGGCCCCATTATAGAAGCTGTACCAGAAGCCAGCCGTACCCTCAATCACCGCCCGCGTGTCGCCGGTGCAATGGGAGAGTGAGCCCGGAGCAAACCCGGAGTTTGCTGACGGAATCGTTTCAGTGTAGCAGCCGTCATTTCTGAAGTTGGGCGATCCGTAGCCGACGTACCCTGGTGCTACTGACCACGCTAACGTCGTCGCATTCTGAGTCACCAACAGAGGATCGTACTCATACGACCGGCCAGCATACTCCGCTCCGACGTATGTGTAGACATCGAGTTTCTTGCCGTGATACTCCAGCGTAGTCAAACCCTGGAGACCCTTGATCAGATGAGCCGTACCGTCGCCATGAATGGAAAGATCGGAGAGCTGAGCTGCGCCGTAACGGCCGATTCCGCTGCCTCCGAAGCCATGCAGGCCAAAGATAATGTGCTTATTGGCGAGGGTCCAGCGGGCGTTAGCGCCAAAACCACCGCCTTCTTTCGAGGCGTTGTAGGCATTGAGCACGCTGGGCGCCGTCAGAGTGGCGGGACAGCCCGCGGTCGTGAACTGGTAGCAGGGGAAGATACGGTCGGTGAATCGGTCGGCCAAGCCGAAAACCTCGTAGTGACCAAAGCCGGGATCAAAGGCGATCTTAGCGATGAGATCGGGCGCCGGATTGGCCGTGTAGTTGGAGGTTGTGTTGTAGCTATTGCTGGCGCCCGCCTCGCCGAGCAGGAAATTGGCATCGTTGTTGTGCGTGGTGAGCGTGCCTTGCGCGTTTTCGATGGCGAAAGCGATCGACACCTTATCGCCGAAGTCTTTCGTTACGCGAAGGCCATACTGACGCGCAAAACTGAACCCGACGTTGTAACCCGGGTCGATCGTCGAAGGCCGGGCATCGTTGACTTTACCCAAGTCATCGCTGGGGGCGATTCCCGCCTTGTTCTCGGTCACCAGACTCCACATTTGACCGCCGAGGAATTTCCAGCCATTGTTGAATTTGGCTTGGCCCCAAGCCTGGCGGAGACGGAGAGTGTAGCTGTTGGTCTGCGTGGCACTGGAGGTGACGCCCGCAGAGAGAAAGTCGGCGGATACGTAGGCGGAAAGGTCCACATTGTTCAAGCGGCCCCCGACAAAGACCGTAGGCCGCGACTGGCGGGCGGAGCCGAAGAACTCCGGCAGGTCGCTCTGCGAAGCCCCGGGCATGGTCAGCGAGTTGAAAGGCGTCGCAATATCAGCTCCCAGCTCCCTCGAACGCCGCACAAATTCGGCGGCCACAAAGCCGCTCGGCGTTATGGTGATGCCCTTGAGATGGATCGACATTGGGGTCTCCCACTCCGGGGCAACGTTCTTGATCTCTTTGGTCGTCTCCTGCAACGCCATTGCCGTTTTGTTGGTGGTTGTCTTGAGGTCAGTGACATCACTCGTGAGCGCCATAACGGTCTGCTGCTGTTGGCTGGCCTGGGCTTGAGCGGCGGCGGCTTTGCTGGCAGCGGCGGCCGCGGCGGCCTGCGCCTGCTGCCAGTTCTGCTGATTCTGCTGCAGCTGTTGTGTAAGTTGCTGGATTTGCTGCTGCTGGGCAGCCAGCGCGTCTTTCAATGCCTGAACGTCGGCAGCCGTGACCGCCGGCTGCGCTGGTGCCGCTGCTGCTGGCGTGTGCTTCTTTTTGGGAGCCGGTGCAATCGAGTCCGAGATTTGAGCCCAAGCGCCGGCCGAAAGTGTCGCCAGCGCCAGGAGCGTGAGAAACAGATGCTTGGTTGCTTTCATGAAATGCAATCCTCTCCTTTTTGACTTTTTGCGGATCAATAGTTCGTGGGGGAACAACGGCGAACAAGGTTGCGGGCAGCCGCCCTGATGGTACCGACGGCGCGTAGAGTCCTTTTGAGAAATTCCCATCGTTGATGATTATTCCATAATGTCCATTGTAATAATGGACATTATCTACATTGCAGAGATAGCATTTGCTGCTCCATCCCCGCCAAACATCAGAAAGCCACTAAACCACGTGTTTTTAGCAACTTACGAAATTCAGCGAAAGCGCACAGCAGGGACGGTGTGCATCAAATTGCGGTTCGAAGAACAGAAGATTCCCAGGCTCGGAACGCAATCAAACCGCGGATGAACTGCGTTCATGGTCATTGCCGGAGCCTGGCATGCTGCGCGTAGGCACCCTCGTAGCACCGCGGGACGATGGCAATGGCCGGCGACATCAGCCGATTCACTGAATATTCAACAAATTGTAACCAGCTATTAACAAACAGCAGTCTAGGCTGAGGATTCACAAAATGACTGCGCGCGGAAAATGCCGATGGTCATGGCTTTGCCTGAAGTATGGAACTTAATTTCCTTCAAGGAGACGGAACGATGAAACGAATCATGGCTATGATGCTGTCGATGGCGCTCGCGGGGAGCGCGATCGCGGCGCAGGCCCAGCAAGAGGCAGCCCCTGCAAAGACGAAGAGCACCCCCAAGAAAATGGTTGCCAAGAAAGCTGGACCGACTGTTTCCGATCAGCTCGGGGAGATGAAACAGGCGATCGATGCCCAGCAGCAGGCGATCAAGCAGTTGACCGATCTGGTTCAGAGCCGCGATCAAAAGATTCAGCAACTGGAGCAGAAGCTCGATCGGAGCCAGGCCGTGGCTGCGCAGGCGCAGACCAATGCCGATACTGCGGTAGCTCAAACCGCGGCCCAACAGCAAACGGTCATGGCGCTTAAGAGTGACGTCACGGACTTGAAGACCACCGCCACGAACTCCGCGCTGACTCTGCAGGAGACTCAGAAGAGCATCAAAGCGGAGTTGGAGAACCCGGTCGCCATCCGCTACAAGGGAATCACGATCACTCCCGGCGGATTCCTGGCGGGTGAATCGGTGTATCGCACTCGGGCGACGGGCGGGGATGCTACTGCCTTTAACAGCATTTTCATGCCTGGAAGCGGCGCGAACACGGTTTCCGAATTCTTTGGTTCCGGCCGCCAGTCGCAAATCACGCTGCTGGCTGAAGGCAAATTAAGCGACATCAAGCTCAGTGGCTATTACGAAGCTGACTTTCTCGCGGCTGGCACTACTTCAAACAACAACCAGACCAACAGCTACGTATTGCGTCAAAGGCAGGCATGGGCCGCAGCGACCCTTAGCAACGGTTGGACCTTCACTGGCGGTCAAATGTGGACCCTGTTGAACGAGAACAGAAAGGGAATCGACAACTTGAGCACAGCCAGGCCGATGACCATTGACCCGAACTATACGGTCGGCTTCAGTTTTGCTCGGCAGTACGGTTTCCGCGTGGTCAGGAACTTCAATAATCATCTCTGGCTGGCCGCCTCGTTGGAAAATCCTCAGACGACCTTCACGGCATCCAACGCCAACGCCAACTTCGCCTTAGGCAGTGATGGTGTGGGCGGGGGACTCTACAATCCCGGCGTCACTGCTTGCAGCACCACCCTCAACTCCGCTGGCGCCCCGGTCACTGTTTGTACCAACGCGGCCAACTATTCCTTCAACGCGATGCCGGACATCATCGTCAAGGCGGCCGCTGAACCCGGTTTCGGCCACTATGAAGTCTTCGGTGTCTTCAGCCGGTTCCGCGACCGCGTTTATCCTTGCGCGGTAGGCACGCAGGCCCCGACGTTGTGCGATACCGGTGCCGGCGGCGCCATCGTCAATTCCGTGGTGGGGGCCTATAACTACTCCAAGAACGGCGGTGGAGTGGGAGGGAACGCCCGTTTCTCCGTGATGAATAAGCACATGGATTTCGGCCTTCACGCCCTCTACGGGAACGGTCTGGGCCGCTACGCCGCGTCGGGTTTGCCGGATGCCACCGTCGATCCTTATGGCAGGCTGGTTCCGCTCCGCACCTATCAGGGTCTGGCCACTCTTGAATTTCACTATCCCAAGTTGGATGTGTACTTCTACGGCGGCGAGGACTATGTGGGACACCACTATGCAGTTGACACCCTTGGTACCCTCAAGACGGTGGGGTACGGATCGACTGGAGTGGTTCCAGGAACGGCAGCCTACGGTGACGGGGGATGCTACACCGAAACCCTGCCTTCGGCGTCGAGCCCGAGCGGTTACAATTTTGGCGCGGTCGGCACCTGTAGTGGCCAAACCCAAAGCGTTGTCGAGGGTTCGTTTGGCTTCTGGATCAAGCCGTACAATGGCCCCAAGGGCCGATTCCAGTTCGGCCCGCAGTATTCCTACGTAAGCCGAAACGCGTACGCGGGCGTCAACGCTTCGACGACGCCTGTCAGCTCGGTCTCGCCCCACGGAGTCGACAACATATTCTATACGTCGTTCCGCTACTACTTGCCGTAACGCATGCGAAACCGGTATGGCGTCAATCGCTCCAGTGCTGAACTCGCACTGGAGCGATTCGGCTTTGCGGGAGGAGGTTTGCGTCTGACGGGATGCCCGGCTCTCCCAGCCAACTTGGTATACTATTTCGAGTCGGGCAGACAACGCGTGATCAGGCTTCATACTGCGTAGCAAACACCCCCGTCTACCAAGAAGATCCGTACGATATGGTTCGACAGACTCTGAACAATCGCGCCACCCTTCTGAACCGCGAAGCATCGTGGCTGAAGTTTAATTGGCGCGTGCTCGAAGAAGCCGGGGACCTTCGCAATCCGCTGCTCGAGCGCGTGAAGTTTTTGGCGATTACCGCGAGCAATCTGGACGAATTCTTTGAGGTCCGGGTCGGCGGCCTGTTGCAACAACTGGAAGACGGCCACAACTCCACCACTGCCGACGGGCTCACCATGGTGGAGGAGCGGGAGCTGATCAAAGACGCAACCCACGAGTTCGTCGAAGAACAATATTCCTGCTGGAGCGAACGCTTGCGGCCGGAACTGGCGGAGCAGGGAATTCGCGTCCTCGGCATCGACGAACTGGATGAGGCGGGATTGGCGTTCGCGGACGACTACTGCGCGCGCGAGCTCGATCCGCTGCTCACCCCGGTAACGGTGGACCCGGCGCATCCCTTTCCTCGAGTGATCAACAAGGCGCTGTGCGTGGCGCTATTGCTGCGGCGTCGTCGTCGCTCCTCGCTCACCTACACGGGAGTCGTAACCGTTCCGCGGTCCCTTCCGCGACTGGTCCGCCTGCCGTCCCAGGGGACCATCGACTTCATCTTTCTTGCCGACTTGGTCGTCCATCATGCCGCGCGCATGTATCAGGGCTACGACATCGTTTCTTCCGCCGCGTTCCGTGTCACCCGCAACAGCAACCTCTACCTGCAGGAGGAAGAATCTCGCAATCTGCTGGAATCGGTACGCGCGGAATTGCACAACCGCCGCAAGGGAGACGCGGTGCGCATGGAAATCGAATCCGAGGCCAATCCCGAGATCATCGAGCGCCTGGGCACGGTGTTCGAACTTGATCCGTGGCAGATTTTTCCGGTCAACGGTCCAGTGAATCTTTCCCGGCTGTTCAACATTTACGACGCCGCGGCGCGGCCGGATTTGAAATTTCACAGCTACGTGCCGCGCGAGTTGCGGCTGACCGCGAAGTCCCACGATCTATTCGAAGAGTTGCGGCGCCACGACGTTCTGCTGCACCATCCCTACGATTCTTACGATGCCGTTCTATCGTTCATTCAGGCGGCCGCCCAAGACGAGCGCGTGCTCTCCATCAAGCAGACGCTGTACCGAACCGGCGAACATTCGCAGGTGGTTCAGGCGCTGATGGCGGCGGCGGCACACAAGGAAGTCACCGCCGTGGTGGAACTGAAGGCGCGCTTCGATGAAGCGTCGAACATCCGCTGGGCACGCGATCTGGAAGATTCGGGCGTGCAGGTCTTCCACGGGCTCGTCGGATTGAAGACACACTGCAAGCTTTGTCTGCTGGTGCGGCGCGATCCGGACGGAGTTACTCGCCAATACGCGCACCTGGGCACGGGAAACTACAACGCCACGACGGCCCGCATCTATACCGATCTCAGCCTGCTCACGGCCGACCCGGAGATCACCAGCGCGGTGCACGATGTTTTCAGTTTTCTGACTGCTTACGCCGAGCACCCCAGCTACGGGCCGCTGCTGGTGGCGCCGCTGAATCTGGCGGAAAAGTGCATGATCCTGATTGAACGCGAGGCCGAGCACGCGCGCCAGGGGCGGTCGGCACACATTATCGCCAAGATGAATGCCCTGCTCGAGGGGAATGTTGTGCGGGCTCTGTACCGCGCTTCGCAGGCCGGAGTGGACATTGAACTGCTGGTGCGTGGTATGTGCGCGCTGCGGCCTGGGGTACGTGGCCTCAGCGACCGCATCCGGGTGCGCAGCATCCTGGGCCGGTTTCTGGAGCACAGCCGCATCTTTTACTTCGAGAACGGCGGTGAGCCGGAAGTCTATGTCGGCAGCGCCGATTGGATGAATCGCAATCTGCACGAGCGCGTCGAAGTCTTGTTCCCGCTCAAGAACCCGCTCTTGCGCGACCGCGTGGTGCATGAGATTCTGGCGGCATATCTCGCCGACAATGTGAAATCGAGATTTCTGCAGAACGACGGCAGCTACTTGCGTTCCTGGCAATCGCCGAAAGGACGCGGCAAGCGGCCGCCTAAAGGCGCTGCCGCCTTCAGTGCCCAGGATTTTCTCATTGGACTAGCAGAAGGCAACAAGACGCCGGACGAGATTCCAGCTTCCATCCCGCGGCGCGCTTCTCGATCGTTGAACGGGCGGGCTTCGCTTGGACGAGCGTCGATCGGACGAACCGTGAACGGAAAGGAATAGTCACTCCGAAATGTTTCTCTATTTTTTGCGCCACGCCAGTGCCGGGCAAACCTTGAGCAGCGCCAAGAAGGACGAAAAGCGCGGCCTCGATAGGGACGGCATCGAGCAATGCGGATATATCGGCCGCGCCCTGGCCGCGCTGGGCGTGCAGGTCGACGTCATCGTCTCCAGTCCGCTCAAACGATCCACCCAAACCGCGGCGCTGGTGGGAAACGAAATGGGCCACGAAGGCAAGCTGGTCACGGAAAACGCGCTGCGTCCTCAGGCCGGCTTCTCCGATTTTCAGAAAATGCTGGAAAAGTATGCTCGCCAGGACTCCGTGCTGCTGGTGGGGCATAACCCGAACCTGCGCGAGTTTCTGGGACGCGTGATTAGCGACAGTGGATGTGAAGCCGTAGTCGAACTCAAGAAAGGGGCCGTGGCCAAGGTCGAAATGCGGCGCAATTCCGGGTCGCTAAGCTGGTGCATCACGCCCCGCATTCTGCGAACGCTTCACGCCGCGGCTACAGAAAGCTCGCGCCCGAAGACTTCGCGGAAGTAATCTCGGTCCTTCTCAATGGACCAGACTTCCAGGTCCACGCTGGTTTTTCCCCGCGGCGTCAGCTTCATGGAAACTCTGCCGTTGCGCGCCGAGACTCCAACCTTCCCGACCGACTGGCTCCTTCCCATATTCAGCGCGCGCGCGATGCGGAGCAGGACCGACGCTTTGGTTACGTTCGCTCGCTCCTCGGGACTCAAGGTGCTCATCGGGCCTTCTCCTGCTGTGGGGCGCGACTTTCCCAGGTAGCGCGCGATCGAGCCAATGATCCGCCGCTGTTGTGGGGTGTATCCCAGAATTTCCGCGTTCGCGATGATGTAGTAAGTATGGCGGTGGTGTCCGTTGCGGTTTACGTAGTCGCCCACTTCAAACAGCATGGCGGCGGCGGAAAGCCATTCGCGAGACTCCGCGGGAAGCTGGTGCACGGACTTCAACGAAGAAAACAGCAGCAGGGCCGCTTCGCGCACCTGCAGTGCGTGATGCAGGTCGACGCGGTAATGTTCGACCGCGCGCTTGATCGACTCCCACCGCTCCGATTCAATGGCCCGGCCCGATCTCGTGCTGCGATCGTAGTCCGCCGCCATCTGGGCCAGGATGCCGTCGCGCAGCCCCAGCGCCGAATAGCGAAAGCCGGGGAGATGGCAGCGCTCCAGTAACTCCGCAAACACGACCGCGCCGGCACAAATAATCTCAGCGCGTCGCGGACCGATTCCGGGAATCTTGCGCCGCTCGTCCAACGCCAGGCGCGTAATCTGGTTGGCAATGCGGCGTATGGTCTCGTGCGTGGCGTAAGTCGCCGGCCGGCTCTTCCGGGGACGTGACAAGTGGCTGGCGGCAGCCACCAGCGCGGCCGCTGTTCCGGAGGTGGCGATCACGGCACCCAGGTGCGCAGCCTTGATCCGGTCCTGAATGCGCGTGATCTCGCGCGCCACGAATTCCTGGAGCCGCTTCAGTTCGCTCTTGCGCGGCGGGTCGTGCTTGAGGAATTCGCCCGTCAGGCGCACCGCCCCGAGCGGCAAGCTCACCGTTTCTCGAAGTTGCCCGTGGCGCGAAAGGGTGAGCTCGCAGCTGCCGCCGCCGAGGTCCACCAGCAGAAGGCTGTGGGCGTCCAAGCGGCCAGCGGAGACTATCCCCAGGTGAATCAGGCGGGCCTCTTCCAGTCCAGTAATAATTTCGATGGTCCAGCCGGTCGTCGAGCGCACCCACTCCAGAAAGGCGCGCGAATTGCGGGCGTCGCGCAGCGCCGCGGTGGCCACCACCCTTACGGAATCCGCGCCGCATTCCTGCATGGCACGATTAAAACGCCGCAACACCTGCACCGTCTGCGACATCGATTCCGGCGAAAGCAGTCCCCCGCTGAAGACGCCTGCGCCCAATCGAGTGACCTCACGGTCTTCGTGGATTGCTTTCAGTCGCCCGGCTTGCAAGCGTGAAATTTTCAGACGAACGGAATTCGATCCGACGTCGATGGCGGCGAACGTGGGCATAGGGGTGACTATGAAATGTCAACGATCAGTCTTCTCACAACCGGGGCGTGTTGCGCAACCCTACCACCGTATGAGGAGTCAAACGGCGGAAGTTCGGGCGTGCCTCTTGGTGCGAATTCTAACTTTTCGACCGGAAGTTGGTTTTGAAAGATCTTGGATCTCCCTTTCGCGTCGACAGATTCCCTAACGGAACTGCCATGCAATCAGCAGTTGAAAGGCACTATGATAAGAACGCAATTGGAGCTTGCCCGCTGGATGAAAGTTGTTGATCCCGTGTCTGTCCTGCGAGAACCGAGTGAGGACACAATGAGAGAGACCAAGATTGTACGGCAGCAACTGGCCGACGGCATTGACAGCGATTACGCGTGGTTGAAGACTCATTTGAACTTTTTGGGAGCGATCGACTCACGCCAGCAACTAGTTCGGAAAGTCGCAACCAACCTGAACGATCGCATTGAGAGTGGCCAACTGCCCTACACGCTCGGGGTCTTCGGAGGATGGGGTACGGGTAAGACTACCTTTCTAGCGATGCTCGCAAAAGAGCTCGAACGCGGCAACAAGTGCAAGGTGGTGTATTTCAATTCGTGGAAGTACGCGGGTTTCATGGAGATTGTGCCGGCACTGATCTACAAGATCTTGCAATACGGGATCACGGGAGCAGCCGCCGAGCGCGACGAGGCCGCCAGGCGTGTGCTCCTGGCGTTGGGAAAGAAGTATTCGGATCAGGTGGGCGACTGGGCGGAAAAGAAAATAGGAGTCAACCCGGTCGAATTGTTCAGGGATCTTTACGACGTGCCGGCAACCGTCGAAAGAAACGCGGCTCGAGTGATGCCGGGAGTGATTCGGGCCTATTACACACAAGTGGACAGGGCGCAGGACGAGTTGCGCAAAGCGTTAGGGACTGTGACTTCGGGGAGGGTTCCCTCCCACACGGTCACGGTTTTGATCGATGAGCTGGATCGCTGCGACCCGGACGAGGCATTCAATGTTGTAAAGCAAATGCGCGTTCTATTTGGGATGCGGGATCTTCCCGTGGTCTTCGTCGTTTGTGCAAACCCCGAACCCATTGGCCTTGCGATCAAGCATCGTTACGGATTGGAATCGGAAGCCGGCGACTACGAGGCCCGTCGAATCCTTGAAAAATTTGTCGATTCGTATGAGGACCTGTCGGCCGCCGAGGCTTTGGGTCCACTGGTTCAATCAATCTGGAGCAAGGAAAGCCTTCCCTGGATCGTTAAGTTCGACGCAGCCCATACCAATCCGCGCTTCGGGGAAGACACCTTGCAGAACGCAACCGCATTCGATGCGATAACAACATCGCTACCCCTGTTTGCAAATCTGCGCGTCCTCCACAAGAGTCTCGAGTATGTGAGGGACAATGCTGGAATGAACAGGCATCTGCTGTGGACGAAGTGGTTCCTTGAAATCGCGAATCAGATCGATCCACGGTTTCGCCGGGATATTCGCTGCCTGGCAACGCCGATCCAGCAAGTTACCGCTGCGGCCTATGAGTCGCTTGGTGGTCTGGCGTACCATGTGAAACCAACTGGTGGCCGCCCTCTGGTAGTGTACGAGACGGACAAAGGGAATACCCTATTCTCAATCTTCCGTAGTTTCTTCTGGGAACATACCCGAGAGAAGCTGAAGGAGCTTCAGGAGTCCACCGATCCGGAAGCCGTAGCAAAATCACGGGCACTTGGAATTCTCCTCTCTGAGCCACTAAGGGTAGATGCCGTGGCGCTCCTGTCGTTACTTCCTTTCGAGACGCTTCCAGAGATGTGCGCCGAAACCCGGGGCACGCTCCCTGGTTTCCAGGAGGAGGTCCAGGCACTGATTGACAGTTTCGGGTACGAGCTGGCGAGTTAGCAGGTTTGGACGTTGCGTGGCCGTGGCGGCATCGCCTCGGGAACGGGCGTCCCCGCCCGGCTCAACCCTCAACTTCGCTCCGGGCAGGCTCGCGAGGCTCGTCGCTCCACCGAAAAGCTCTGAAAACTCAACAATTGCCCACCAATCGCGTTAGTGTCTGAAACACTTGATTAAGACAAGACGCCAATCGCTTTTTAACCGATTTGTAACAAGCGTCTGCTAGCCTCAGCACGGAATGTCTAACCAAGCCCTGCCCCGGCCGCGTTTCAACGCTCCCGAACCGGAGCGGGAGACAAAGGCTGCCCTGAAGATCGAAGCTAGAACGGCGCCGCTGTTGCAGGGGAAGGTCAGCGAAATCCCCGACGCTTTCTTTGGCGGTGCGATGCGCCTTTGCGGCATAGCGGTGGTCGCGCTGCTGGGCTTGATCGTTTACCAACTGGTGGTAGGCTCCGCGCTCTCGTGGCACGCTTTTGGCTGGAAGTTTTTTGGTCAGTCGGACTGGAATCCGGTGTCGGATCAGTACGGCGCGTTGCCGTTCATATACGGCACGATCGTGTCCTCGCTCCTTTCGCTGGTCATCGCCGTGCCCTTGTCTCTCGGCGTCGCCGTGTTCATTACGGAGATGTGCCCGGTCGAGCTGCGGGGAATTCTTTCTTTCACCACCGAACTTCTGGCCGCCATCCCCAGCGTGGTCTATGGACTTTGGGCGATCTTCGTTCTGGTGCCGGTACTGCGTGAATATGTTCAGCTGTTTCTGGCCCAGACGCTCGGTTGGACGGGCCTGTTCAGCGGGCCGCCCTACGGCATCGGCATGTTGGCCGCGGGCGTGATTCTGGCGATCATGATTATTCCGATCATCTCGTCCATCACCCGCGAAGTGCTTACCGTGGTTCCGCAGCACCAGCGTGAGGCGGCGCTGGCGCTGGGAGCGACGCGCTGGGAAATGATCCGCATGGGTGTGCTGCGCAATGCGCGGGCGGGAATCGTGGGCGCCGTCATTTTGGGGCTGGGCCGTGCGCTCGGCGAAACCATGGCGGTCACCATGGTGATCGGCAACCGTCCGGAGATTGCCAAGTCGCTGTTTGCTCCCGGATACACCATGGCCAGCGTGCTCGCCAACGAATTCACCGAAGCGACCGGCGATCTGTATCTTTCAGCGCTGATCGAGATAGGCTTGGCGCTGTTCTTTGTCACCATTGTGGTGAACGCGCTCGCGCGGCTCATGGTGTGGAGCGTTACTCGAGGCCAACCGGCAAGAAGCATTGCCTGAGACGAAATGCCCGATACGAAATCCAACGCGGCAGCGGTTCTGGTTCCTCCGATCAGCTTAAGGCGGCGCGTGGTGGACCACGCGATGACCGGCATCGCCGTGCTCACCGTCCTCCTCGTGCTTTTGCCGCTCTTTGCCATCTTTGCCTATCTGGTTTATAAGGGCATCGGTTCGATCAATCTTGCCTTCCTTACCCAGACTCCGAAGCCGGTGGGCGAGCCCGGCGGCGGCATGGCGAACGCCATCGTCGGCTCCATGGTCATTCTTGCCATCGCCAGTTTGCTCGGGGTGCCGCTGGGAATTGGGGCAGGCGTCTTTCTCTCCGAGTACGGCCGCAACCGCTACGGCGATATCGTGCGCTTTGTCTCCGACGTCCTGAACGGCGTGCCCTCGATCGTAATCGGCATAGTGGCCTACGGCTTGGTGGTGATGCGCCAGAAACACTTCTCGGCGCTGGCCGGAGGCGTCGCGCTGGCCATCATGATGATTCCAACCATCGCGCGCACCACCGAGCAGATGCTGCTCCTGGTGCCGCAGGCCATTCGCGAAGCCGCTTACGGTCTGGGCGTTTCCCGCTGGCGCACCACGATTTCGATTACGCTGCGCACGGCCACCTCCGGAGTCATCACCGGCGTCATGCTGGCCTTCGCCCGCGTCGCCGGAGAAACCGCGCCCCTGCTGTTCACCGCCTTTGGAAACCAGTTCTGGAATTGGAAGACGGACCAGCCGACCGCCGCCCTGTCGCTGCAAATTTTCACGTACGCCATCTCGCCCTTCGATGAATGGCACAAGCAGGCATGGGCGGGCGCGCTGGTCTTAATTGTCCTCATCGTGGCTGCGGTCGCCGCGGTTCGCATCGCTGTACGGCACGGAACTTTAGCGGGAGCTTAACCAGTTATGGGAGTCGGAATTACAGTCGAGCACCTGAATGCGTTTTACGGCAAGACGCAGGCCTTGTTCGACATCAATATCGTCGTGGCCGCCAATCACGCCACCGCGCTCATCGGCCCTTCGGGTTGCGGGAAATCCACGTTCATTCGCTGTCTGAACCGCATGCACGAAACCATTCCCGAGGCGCGGGTCGATGGCAAAGTGCACATTGGCGATCTCAGCGTTTATAACGGAACCTCGGCCACGCAACTGCGCCGCCGCGTGGGCATGGTGTTTCAGAAGGCGAATCCGTTCCCGACCATGTCGATCTACGACAATGTTGCCGCCGGCCTCAAACTGAACGGCTTCCGCAACCGCAAGAAACTGGACGAGGTCGTCCACCGATCGCTGCACGCCGCCGC